>JAYYRF010000825.1:0-3214 GCA_036127535.1 Myxococcota bacterium
GTTCTAAAACCTGGATGGCTTCCTCTCTTTGGTTTATTTTGAGTAAGACCTGCATCTTTTTACACAAAAACTTACCGTATTCGAAGGAAAAGTTTTTCACGAGAGGCTCGCCGATTTCCAATGCCTCAAGGGCTTGGTCGGTATTATTTTTTTGGAGCATGACCAAAGCGAGGGTGCCGCGGAATACGCCGGCGGCGGTTGGATAAATCTCGTCGCAGATGACGAGACTTTTTTGTATGGCCTCGTAGGATGCTTCGAGTTGTCCATCTTTTAGGAGAACGTCCCCCAAATTTCCGAGATGAATTCCCTGTGTTCGTCGGTCACCGAGCTCCTTGCTAATTTCGATGGATTGGGTGAAATACGACAAGGCTTTTTTGAGGTCGCCCAAGTTTTGAGAAATAATTCCAAGATCCCCCAACTTTCGGCCTACCATACGTAAGTCATTGATCTCCAAAGCCCTTTGGAGGGAGAGTTCAAAGTATTTTTTGGCCTTTTCGTACTCTCCCAAACTTTGATAGATAATACCAAGATTCCCCAAATGCCGTCCTTCCGTAACCTTGTTCCCGGATTGTTGTACGATTTGAATGGCTTGTTTGATGTGGAAGATCGCATCCTTTGTCTTTCCCAAGTATCGGTATGCAAGCGCTAGATTTCCGAGGTTGGTCGCTTCGCTTTTCAGATTGCCGATATCGCGGGCGATTTTGATGGCCATTTTATAATGTTCGATGGCGGTTTCATACTCTCCTTGATTTTTATATATCAGCCCCAAGGTTCCCAAATTGCTTCCTTCGTTCCGCTTATCACCGATTTGACGAGAGATTTCGATCGACTGGTTTAGATTGGAAACCGCGAGTTCGTAGGAGCCCAAAGCGTTGTATGTAGAACCCAAATTGGCCAGTTGGCGTCCTTCGGTTCGTTTGTCTCCAATTTTTTGGGCAATCTGAATGGACTGTACGTAATGGGTAACGGCCTGATCGTAATTTCCCAGTGCGCGATGGGCTCTTCCTATATTGCCGAGCTGGGTAGCCTCTTCGAAAAGGTTTTCTCTTTTCTGAAACATATCCAGTGCTTGTATGTGATAGTCCAGAGACCGTTGGTTCTCTCCTTTTTCGTGATAGATTTTGCCGAAGAATTGATAGATTTTACCTTTGAACCGCAGAAGAGAGTGGGTTTCGGTAAGTTTGAGCGCTTCTGAGAGTATGCGGAGACTGTTGTCGTATTGGCTTTGGTTCAGGTAGGTTTCCGCGATGAAGGAATAGGACTGCACAACTCCCTCGTAGTGGCCGATATTTTTATAAATCGACAAGGCGTTGTTGTAATTAAACAGAGCCTCGTCATAGTGCGATTCGGACTCCTCGATTCGGCCGAGTTCTAGCAAGGCGTCGGCGGACTTTTCCAGCAGATTTTCTTTTATCCTCATATTTTTCTTACTTACGGCTCGAGACGAAAAAACTATATCCTGTTCTTTCTTAGCGCGGGTCGATTTCTATCTTGGTTTTGCGGAGCCGCGTTTGATTTCTACGCAGATTTTCTCCGATTCATTGCGTGGCGCAAGGCGCAGATTACTTTATAAATGGTTTGAATGACCTTCCATCGAGTATTGCTGCTTGTTCTCGCGCAGAAAGAACATTCAAAATTGGTTTTTCATGATTTTAAACGCAACGTATTCTCCTTCGACCTTATCGTCGGCATTGGCTCAAAAAGCGCGAACCTTACGCGACCATGTAGAGCAAGAGATTCTGCGGGAGAAAGGAGCGACGCGTCACCGAAAGGTCGGTCAATCCTTGCTTCATCTGTTTGAACATCAGCATCGAGAGCTTTCGCGCTTTGCCGATGGATATGCGCAAACAGTGTGTTACGGTCTTCTCGCCGCGCGTTGGATGTCTCTTGGTAGCGCTCGTCCGTTCACCGTAGAGAACATTCCGTGGTTGCTTCCGAGTACGTCGGGTGTTCTCAAAGGGTTCTTTTTGCGTCTCTTTGCGCTCCCGTCTCCCTCCCGTGTGCGGACGTGTTTGGTGGATATCGCATCCTTCGTTTCGGATTTGGATTTGTCGGTTATTTTCAGTGATGCGACCGACGATCCCATCATTCACTTTTACGAAGACTTTTTAGACGTGTACGAGAAGTCGTTGAAGAAGGAGAGGGGAGTGTATTACACACCGGACGCGGTGGTGGACTTTATGATTCGCGCCGTCGACGAGAGGTTGCGAGGTGACTTTGGTCTGCCTCTCGGGTTGGCTTCGGTTCAGCGTTGGGATGTGGTATCCCGTCGTTTGCAGATACCTATCCCCGAAGGTGTGAAGGAGGGGGATGTATTCGTACGCATATTGGATCCGGCAACGGGAACGGGTACGTATCTCAAAGGGGTTGTAACGCATATCCGAACCACCCTTCGGCATCATTGGCGCTCCTTGGGGTATACGTCCGAAGAGATTCGCTTGGAGTGGTGTGCTTACCTGCGTGGTGAACAAGGACAGATGGCGGATTACCGCGGTCAAGGTCTTCTCTCCCGGCTCTTTGGCTTTGAGGTGATGATGGCGCCCTATGTGATCGCCCATCTTCGTTTGGGTCTGTTGCTGCAAAACGATCCGGAGATGCCCTTTGTTTTCAATGAACAAGAGCGATGGGGCATCTTTCTCACCAATGCGCTGTCCCGTTTTCAAGACGCTGGCACTCATGAAGATTTTGTTTCACAAGAGTCTTCTGCTGCAGAAAGTGTGAAAGCGAAGACTCCGATTACGGTAATGGTTGGCAATCCACCCTACAGCGGAGAGAGCGGAAACAACGGCGCAGACATCATGCGTTTAATGGAGGACTACAAAAAAGAGCCTGGTGGTCGTCAGAGGCTTTTGGAACGCAATCCAAAGTGGGTCAATAATGATTATGTGAAGTTCTTTCGTTTTGCGCAGTCCTACACAGAGCGATTCAATGCCGGGATCTGCGCCTTTATCAATCCGCACGGTTTTTTGGACAACCCCACCTTTCGCGGTGTTCGTTGGTCTCTTTGGAACGGCTACAGTCAGTTGTATATCTTGGATCTGCACGGCAACCTCCGGAAGAAAGAACGTGCCGCAGACGGTTCTAAAGATGAGAATATTTTCGCGATTCAAGAAGGCGTCAGTATCAATGTTTTTCTCAAGAATAGGCTTCAAAACGGTTTGGGCAGTGTATATCACCACGATCTGCTGGGATTGTCTGGGCACAAACTCCAATT
>JAYYRF010000826.1:0-6104 GCA_036127535.1 Myxococcota bacterium
ATGGATTGATCAAAAAGAGCTGGTTCTCCATATTGCCGATTTTCAGCTCAACCAAAAGTTGATTGTCGTTTTGCGTGTAGGAATAGATAGGTGTTGCACCAGCCGAACCCGTGGCGAGCAATAGGTTGAGAAACAAAGTGATCATCGAATGGTTCCTTATGCAATGCTTATGGAAGGATTATACGATTTCTGGAAGCTTTCCTACCAGAGCACAATACATATGTATCACGTTTTTGATAGTGAAAGTATGCATGATCACCTTCGTTATACCGGCATGCGACGGTTACATTCCAGCCGAGTGGTTCTTTGTGTAAAATATACGCTGCACGGGCACCTTGGGCCAAGATCAATGACGGGTCTGTGCGATGTATCTCAATGCGATTAATCGTATAATCTTTGGGCATATCTGCGATGTGATATTGGATGTTGTAATCCGGACCCAAAAATATAGAAATACGGGCTCTTGCCATTGTCCCGTACTGAAAGTGCCATCCATCGGAAACAACCAGATCCCGATGTCCATCACGGTTTAGATCTCCCAGTTGAAGCGCTCGAATACCTCGAAAAGACGCAATGGTCTGCACGGTTCTTCCCTTGGCAATGATCCGTAGATCTCCGGGGCTTCGCGGTTTGTCTCCGTATACCCTTCCGACAATTACATCATCGTCCTTGAGGGGTATTTGTCTAAGAGCAAGCCGGTGAGAATCGATTTCGGAGTATTCTCCCTTTCGAATCCAGGCTGAGTGGAGGGCTCCGTCATCCGCGCTATGAACGAAAAATATGTCCCCATTGACATAGTGAAGATCCGTAATCATGTTTTGTGTGGATTTTTGCTCCCATAAGGTTTGAACGCTACTTTCTGTGACCAAAAGTAAGCGCATCGGTGCATCGCGATACTTCTTGCTGGAGCCCAAGCCCAAGATGGCATCCTCTTTCCCATCTTGGGTATAGTCTCCTCGAACTCCAATTTTGATTTCCCCTTCAATGGGCTCCATGTTACCACCGAATCGGAGTCCATCCTTGTCGGCGAAGATTTCCTCATCATCACCGTCCCCGTTTAAATCCGCACCCATGTAAAAGTCAGAGGGGGCGATCTCTTCGGATTCTATCCGAATGGGAACGGGCGTATCAGATGTGGAAAGGGATGTGGATGACTCGGTTTGCTGAGAATTGAATTGACATGCAAAGAAAAATAGAAGCATTTCATCATACCTAAGGAATTTAGATTACATTAATCTCTTCTGAATGCGGAGATGTTTAAAGTATAGGAGAATTTGTGTTTCGTAAAATCTTAATCGCGAATAGAGGCGAGGTTGCGTGTAGAGTGATCCGTGCGACCAAAAAAATGGGTATACAGAATGCATTGGTCTTTTCAGAGCCGGATGCGTCATTGCAGTATATTCAAGATGCAGATGATGCACGTTGTATCGGTGGTCCGAGATCCTACCTCGACGCCACTGCTATACTCAATGCAGCAAGAGAGATGGGGTGTAGCGCGATCCATCCCGGCTGGGGATTTCTATCCGAGAATCCAACCTTTGCTGCCAGATGTGAAGCCTTAGGGATTACCTTTGTTGGTCCAAGGCCACTCAGTATGCGGCAAATGTCTGACAAAGCCATGGCGCGTTCTACCATGAGAAAGCTCGGCTTGCCGCCAATCCCCGGCGTAGATCGTTCGCTCTATTCGGTGAATGATGCAAAGGAAGCGGCAAAGATTGTTGGTTATCCGTTGTTACTCAAGGCGGTTGCCGGTGGTGGCGGCCGCGGCATGCGCAAAGTTTTCAGCCCTGACAAACTCGAAGAAGCGTTTGTGCAAGCATCTGCAGAAGCACGTTCCGCTTTTGGCAATGGTGCGATGTATATGGAAAGGTTGATCGTTGGTGGTCGACACATTGAATTTCAAGTGCTTTGTGATGGTAAGAACGCCATCATTTTGGGAGAGCGAGAGTGTTCCATTCAGAGGAGACACCAAAAGCTCTTAGAAGAGACCCCGTCTCCAGCTGTTTCCAACGAGCAGAGAAAGCAACTTTCCGAAAAAATAAAATCTGTTGTAGAGTCGTTGGGGTACCGTGGCGCGGGAACCATGGAAATGCTTCGCGATCGATCAGGCGAAATCTTTTTCATGGAAATGAATCCGCGTCTGCAAGTAGAGCACACGATCACCGAAGAGACGTGGGGAGTGGATTTGGTTGAGCAACAGTTTAAAATCGCTGCCAATCATCCTTTATCCCTCGATGCAAGCCCCAACGGGCATTCCATTCAGTGTAGAATCAATGCCGAACGCGTGGAAGAGAATTTTAAACCCACCCCCGGTCGAATCGATACGATTCGTTGGCCCGATATTGAAGGAGTTCGTGTCGATACGCATTTACGCTCCGGAGATAAAATATCTCCCTTTTATGACTCCATGTTGGCGAAGGTGATCTGCTGGGCGGAGGACAGACCA
Source organism: Myxococcota bacterium (assembly GCA_036127535.1). GTDB lineage: Bacteria > Myxococcota_A > UBA796 > UBA796 > UBA796. Next base: position 2,447 of record JAYYRF010000826.1, read on the forward strand.
CGAGCCATCGAAAAAATGAAGGTGGCGCTTCGTAATTCGGTCATCGAGGGGGTTCCATCAACGATTGATTTTCACCTTCGCGTCCTGGATTCAGACAGGTTTCAATCCGGTGATTACGATACCAAATTCATAGAAGAGGAGCTTTTGTCATGAGACTACCATTGGACATTATTGGTTCAGAGTTATCGGACTCTGTGGAAACGCGAAATCGGTATCGGCAGTTCATCGAGAAGAAAGAAGAAGAACTCGAGAAGAAAAGAAAAGTGGTGGAGAGTGGTGGAGGACAAAAGTACATTGCCCGGGTTCATAAAAAAAACAAGCTTACCACATACGAACGTTTGGCGCTTTTAATCGATGACGGTTCCGATATTTTTCCGGTCTGCACGCTTGTAAATTGGGGGAGGGACTTCAACGCACCCAAGAAGTCTCAAAAGAGAAGTCAGCTTTTATCCAAAATTAAAGCGTGTCTTCAACAGGCCGATTCCCCATCCGTTACGACGGAATTAAACGATTTGCTTTCGCAAGTAGAAGCGCACCGCGAAAAGTTGGCGCCCGGCGCAGGGGTGGTCACGGCATTTTGTCGTGTTCACGATCGTTGGGTTATGGTCATTGCCAACGATAACACGGTTATGAGTGGGGCTTGGTGGCCAAGGACACCTGAAAAAATACAGCGCGCCCAAGATATGGCGCTCAAACTCAAGCTACCCGTTATTTACTTGGTCGATTGTTCCGGATTATTTTTGCCCGAGCAAGGACAATCATTCCCCGGTAAAACCGGCGCAGGGCATATATTTCAGCGGAACGCGGTGTTGAGCGCTTCCGGTGTTCCTCAAATTGCCGGTGTTTTTGGAGATTGTATTGCCGGTGGTGGATATATGCCCATCATCAGCGATCGGGTCATCATGACGGAGGTCGCCTACATGGTGATTGCAGGTGCGGCCTTGATCAAGGGAGCAAAATCACAGCAATTAACCTCTTTGGGAATTGGGGGAGCAGAGGTTCACGTACACCAGAGCGGATGTGCGGATATACGCGTTCCTGACGATCCGACATGCATTGAGTTTATTCGAGAGGAAGTTGCAAAATTACCTGGGAGCGCCATTTCCTTTTATCGCTACGGGGCAGAGGCCGAACCACCATTATTTTCACAACACGAGTTGCTGGAAATTTTCCCCTCGGATCACCGTCATATTTACGATGTTCGACAAGTCCTATCCCGATTGGTCGATGGTTCTTTGGTGCACGAATTCCTACCCCATACCGGTAAGGAAATCTTAACGGCCGTTGCGCGGGTTTCCGGTTTATGGGTCGGTTTTGCCTGTAATGTTTTGGAACCTCAACCCCATCCCGAGACGGCACAAAGAAGACCAGGGGGCATACTATACCGAGAAGGAATTTCCAAGTTGGCTACCTTCTCCCGCGCATGCAACGATGACGGTATTCCTATCTTTTGGTTACAAGATATTGCTGGTTTTGACATTGGAATTGAAGCCGAAGCGATGGGCTTACTCGGGTATGGCTCCTCTTTGATTTACTCGAATTCTACGAATACGACTCCGATGTTTAGCATCCTTCTTCGCAAGGCTTCGGGGGCAGGGTATTATGCCATGGCAGGTTTACCCTATGAGCCTGTATTACAACTCGCAACCACCTTCTCTCGTTTAGCGGTTATGGAAGGTCGAACCCTCGCGATCGCCACGTATAGAACCAGTTTGGATGAAAATTTTCAAATCGCTAGCAGCGATCCCGATGAAATTCGAGCATTGGAACAAAGAATGGAACAGACGGCTGCCCGGATTGAAAAAGATATGGATCCCGTGCAAGCGGCCGCCCAAATGGATACGGACGAGATTATAAAACTCGATGAACTACGGGACTGGTTGGTGCTCTTGGCAGAGGCTTCTTATCAAAGCATTGGTCATCGACGCATTAAAAATCCCCGTATTTGGTCAATACACGATTTGAATATTTTATCCAAACCGACCCAAGTGACGGCGACGGATACGGATCCCCAACAGCAGAAGAAGATCGAAGCGAAAGAAGGGCACAATCCCATCTTGGCATCAATGGATGGTTCTTTTTGGTCGCGTCCCGCCCCCACAGAGCCTGCTTTTATCGTAAGAGGAGCCGAAATAAAAAAGGGTCAAACTCTCGCTTTGATAGAGGTTATGAAAACCTTCTCTCCGATAAAAGCAGAGGAAGATGGAATCTTTGCCGGTTGGGAAAAAGAAGATGGTGCATCCATTTCTACTCAAGATGTGTTAGGATGGATAAAGAAAAGCAATTGAAGAGGATAATCATGAAATACCTTCTACTATCACTTTCTTTGTGGGGCGTGTCTACCGCTACAGCCAATGCAGAATGCAACGGTAAAGTATACGGTAATCAGCAAATACTACAAGATTTCACTATGCTGGATAAGGTGTTGGTTAAGAATGACGTAGATGCCATTAAAAGCGTGGGTTCAAAAATAGAAGCAAACGTGCAATGTTTGGAAACGCTGCAGGATGTGCAGATATTCGGGAAGTTATACCGCGCGATCGGAGCATACTATTTTTCATCGAATAATATGGATGAAGCCCGTAAGTGGTTTCTTACCGCACAAGAGACCAATCCGAGTTTTTCTTATGGTGTAACCAATATCGATCCAGCAATGGTACAGTTTTTCAATTCGCTGCGAGAAGAGGCCGTTGTCGAACCGGTTGTTTTAGAGGACAAAAGGCTCAATTTACCTGAAGGAACGAAGTTCTATATCGACGGCCGCTCCATCGATCGCCCGGAGTTAACCAAAGGTCGCCCACACATTGGGTTTTTGGTCTCCACGGCAACACAGCAAATTCAAGCCCGCTATCGCTTTGAAGATGAATTTCCTCCGTCTCTACTCATTGAAGGCGCAGAAGAGGAAGTCGTTGATGTTGGAATTATAGACGTTGAGCGAATAAGACCACCGTCCAAAACGCCCTTAATGATTGTGGGTGGATTGAGCACCTTAACCGCGCTGGGCATTTACGGGTTCACCTTTAAAACCAACCAAGACTTTGAAGCCGCCACTACGGAAGATGAGATGCGCTCCATTCAAGGCTTCAATAACGGTCTGGTTATAACGGCGGGTGTCGTTGGTGTTCTCGGCTTTGGATTGGGTTACACCGGCGTCCTTATCGACGAAAAGGGTGGCATTCGCTTTTAGCGATGTTTTCTACACCTTGGGTGGCTTCGGGTCTCTTTGCCAAAAGTATTCGTTTTCGCCAAGTGATTTGGCTGCCCAACGTCCAGCAACGAACAGATAATCGCTCAAGCGATTCAAATAAGTCATGGCTGTCGAGTCCACTTCGGGTTCTTGGTTCATGAGTTCAACAACTCTTCTCTCTGCTCTCCGACACACCGTACGAGCTTGGTGAAAGAATGCACCGACCTTCCCGCCACCAGGCAGTATAAACTCCCTCAAAGGAGGCAAATCCTCGTTTAATCGGTCGATCGCTTCCTCAAGTCGGACGATGGAATCTTGGTTTACGAGTACCATACCGTTCCATCGGGCTTCCTTTGGTGTTGCCAAGTCCGCACCAACATTAAACAAGTCATTTTGGATTCGGTAGAGTACCTGATCAAGTACGGAAGTGGTATCCTGGTTCAGATTATCTTCTGCGAGATAGGTTCGGAT
>JAYYRF010000827.1:0-3854 GCA_036127535.1 Myxococcota bacterium
GTATCGACACGATGTTTACCATCGACACCGTACCGTCTTCAGAACTCATATACGGTGATGTTTGGGTTTGCATTATCACGGTTACAGACAGCGATGGTGCGAGTGTTTCGGGTAGTTCCAGCACCCAAATTCGGCAGTCAGAACCGAACTGGACACCATTTTACAGCTCCTCTACGTTGGAGATTAACGGTTCGTTGAGCGCTTCAGACACCGATGGTACACAAGAGAGTATGACCTTGAACGGAGAGGATTGCTGGAGTCAAAATGCCAGTTGGAACGTATTGTCCATTCCGATTCCCCGAAGCGGTTCTGATTTGGAAGCCATCGAGATTGATTTTTATACCGCATCGCAGTCATCCTTTGCGTTGATGCCTCTTTCCGGGTACAGTCCCTCGACAACGGCGACAGATTTTTTGTCGGTGGGTTTCGATCCCACCTTTAGTGATCCTATGACTGTATCTTACGGAGTAGAAGTGTCTTTGGACACGGAAGAGCTGCTTTCTGTGAGCCAACATCCAGCGAGTTTTGCTACGAACACATGGCAAACGATGCGGATAGAATACGATTACTTGACAAATATCACGTCAATTTATATCGACGGAACCGAATTTTACTCTACAGATTTACTGCCCCTATCCGATCTTCAGACCGATTATCTCCAGCTGCGCAGTGGTTTTGATTGCTGCTCTACGCCCGTAGATATCTGTTGGAAAGATTTGGTCGTATACGAGGGAACGCCATAGGCTTTGTTATGATTTTTCTGTTTACATCTTGTTTACCGTACTTTCCATTCGACAAACTGTTTCCAGAAGACCCGGAAACCGATTACGATGGTGATGGCTACACCGTCGAAGATTGCGATGATATGAACCCCAACGCCAATCCAGGTCAAGAAGAGGTCTGTGACGGCATCGATAATGATTGTAACAATCTTATTGACGAAAACAGCGCAGTGGATGCACAAACCTGGTATCTCGATAACGATGCAGATGGATATGGTACACTGACCCAATCGCAGTTGAGTTGTACTCAGCCGGTGGGTTGGGTCTTGATGCAAGTGGATGAGTATGGAGAGCCGCTGGACGATTGCGAAGATACCATTTACAACATCAATCCTGGACGCCCAGAGATTTGCACAGAGTACGATGATGACTGTGATGGTTCTACAACGGATATAGAGTCCGATGATATTCCATTGTGGTACCTTGACCGTGACAACGACGGCTGGGGTGGTATTAACCCTGCAGACGTGATTGAAGATTGTGAGCGACCCGCCGGATATGTGCCTGACGTGGGAGATTGCAACGACCTGAATTCATCCATTTATCCCAACGCACCTGAGCGGTGTAACGAAGAAGATGATGACTGTGACGGCCTGACGGATGAGGTAGACGCGAATACCATCGTAGATGGCGTTTGGTACGAAGACAAGGATTTCGACGGTTTTGGGACCAATGATCCCGATGCACCCAAATTGGTACAATGCGATAGACCCGATGGTTTTGCACTGACCAACACAGATTGTGACGATAACAGTAATGCGGTCTCTCCCATCGGAATTGAGGTCTGCGATGAGATTGACAACGATTGTGATGGTGAAGTCGATGATGGTGTTGGTTCTTTCTACTTTCTCGACCTTGATGGGGATGGTTACGGGCGATACGTCGACGAGGACGGAGACGGATATCCGGATAACGTGGTCGAAGCCTGCAGTGCTCCAATAGATCAAGCGACGGGGTATCCGTATTCTGAGTTTTACACGGACTGCGATGACGACAATGCCGGTGTAAATCCGGCTTCTGTCGAGGTGTGCGATGGACTGGACAACGATTGTAACAATGTTGTCGACGATGACGCCTTGATCGCTCCCAGATGGTTTTTGGACGCGGACGGCGATGGCTACGGTACAGCCAGCAGCTTTGTTGAGGTTTGCAATCAGCCCAACAGCTATGTATCCAACAGCCTGGACTGCGATGATGGGCGATCGTCTGTCAATCCGAGTGCGGCGGAAACCTGCTTGACCATATACGATGACGACTGCGACAACCAAACCAACGATATTGGAGCATTGGGTTGTACGATTTATTACGAGGATGCCGATGGCGATGGCTATGGGAAGTCCAATTCTTCTCGGTGTTTGTGTCAAGCGGATCCGCTAAATGACTTCACGTCCTTTTTGGGCACGGACTGCCAAGATTCCATTGCCGTTATCAATCCCGGTCAAATCGAAAACTGCGTGACGAACTTTGATGATGATTGCGATGGGGATACAAACGACGAAGGTGCACAAGGCTGTTCTTACTTCTATTTTGACAATGATCTCGACGGTTTTGGTTTGGACACCGATCGGGTTTGTGTCTGTGAAGCATTTTCCCCGTACTCCACTGCCGAAGCCGGCGATTGTATGGATAGCGACTACTATATCAATCCGGCCGTAGACGAAGAGTGCGACGGTTTGGATAACAATTGCGACGGTCTGATCGATCAATCCGACGCGATTGACGCTCAGTTATGGTACGCCGATGCCGACGGGGATGGGTTTGGTGATCCCAACGCGAAGACCTTAAGTAACGGTGAGACGAGTCCCACTTTGGAGTGTTACGCTCCTGCCGGCTACGTCTCTTCGAATCTCGCGAGCGATTGCGATGATCAAATCGCAACGGTGAATCCATTTCAAACCGAAACATGCTTCACGTTGTATGACGACGATTGTGATGGTAGTACCAACGCCTTGGACGCCACTGGATGTACGACGTATTACATGGACGCCGACGGAGATGGATACGGAGACTTCTTGCAGGAGAGTTGCTATTGCGAAGCAACCCTAACATATCCCGTTTCGAACGGTGATGACTGTGATGAAGGAGATGCAACGATATCCCCCGGTGCGGTTGAGATCTGCGACAGCCTGCTCGTCGATGAAAACTGCGATGGTTTAATTAACGATCAAGACGCTGTGGGCTGTTCGAATTTCTTCGAAGATGTAGACGGGGATGGATATGGAAGCGGGCAACCCAGTTGTCTATGCGAAGCAACAGGGAATTTCTCCGCGACGGTTGCGGGTGACTGTGATGATGAAGATCCCAACATATCACAGGCGGAGGAAAACTGTTATTTGAGTGGCTCCATTCCTTTGTCTGCGGCCAATCACTATTTCGCATCTTCTGAGGGAATTTCTCAACTGATCGCAGAGGACTTCAATGGGGATGGCATTTCGGATATCGTTCTGAGCACACCGATTCAGTCCAACACATATTCCCAAAGTGGCGCGGTGTATGTGTTCATGTCTCCCTTACCATCAGTACTCATTGCGGGAACCACCAGCAACGCGGATAGCATCATCTTGCCGGACGAGACCGACGATGTGACCGATTTGATGTTCGGAATGCGCATGACTGCGGGCAATTCTGACGGAGATGCTTTGGGCAGTAAAGAACTGCTGATATCGGATGCCGATGGAACCTACATCTTCTCCGGCATCGACAGTATGTCCAGTCAGGCGCAAGCCAGCGACGGTGAATTGGCTCACTACGAAACCGGCAATTACAGCTTGGGAACGGGTTTTTTCTATGTGGGGGATGTTTATGGCACCGGATTTGACAACGCGGTGTATTACGACGGCGTGGACAGCTGGATGTATAAGGGCAACGTACTCGCACAAAGCAACGGGCTGATCGCTTCCGATGCCATGCCAAACGGCGTCCAAGAAATACCCTATGCTTGGGATTGGAACGGTGACGGTATTCAAGACATTTTGATATCCGATGGTTTGCAATCTGGGGTGATGCATGGTGCGAGCACTTTGTCTTTGACGACGGATACCGCTTTGTCTACCCAAGGAGGGTTGCGCGCGC
>JAYYRF010000828.1:0-5998 GCA_036127535.1 Myxococcota bacterium
AGTATCGGAGGGGACAAGGAGTGTAGGTAGGATAAAATCTCTAATCCTTGTTTCGCAACCTCCCATGGGTCCACGTCTTGTTGGGTGATATCTTCCGCCGGTACATAGCCAGTAACGAGATGCAACTGTCGTATCATTTGAACATCTTTGTAGAAACTGTCGATGTAACGAGGAATTTGGGGGTGTGAAAGCTCACGGAGCATTGCCAGTTCGCGTTCAGAACTGAGCGTTCGATCCCGAAAAAATCTCTTTATTACGACCGTTTCCTTCGTTTGGAGATCTTCTGCGATATAGCTTTGTCCTGATGCTCCTTGCCCAAGGGGACGAATATAGCGATACCGATCCAATTAAAACCTCCGAACAGCCCATCTTTATGTTTCATAAGAAATGGTCAGAGGTCAATATATCACGGGAGTATGAAAATTAAAAATTGACCGTATCATTGCGACATCTACTGCACCGGATTTTGCTGAAACGCCCCGATGGGGTGATAAATACCACCAAAGTGAAGTGATTGTGCGCAGCGAGGAACATACAGTTTTTCGCCGGTATACCCAACAAATTTACCATCCACGAAGACCTGTTCTCTCTTTTCACCCTTTGGAATAAAAATCAGTTGTTTCAAGGGCTTTAAATCTAAACTCAATTTCCTTTGCTCTCGAACCTCTAAAGAGAGAGCAACCGTTTGGTTATAGTAGCAACTGGATAAAAGACTCAAAGAAAGACTTCCAGGCTCTACCTCGTACTTATCGATGGCGTTTCGCTTGATTTTACTTCCGCCCATCCAAATTTCGACGGAAGAATCGAGATCGACCAACTCAACCGTAGTGGGAACTCCGTCCAATCGCGGAAAAAACTTTTGTGATGTATGAAATACCCAATGCTCGGCTTGATATCCGGCTTTCTTAAACAAGGCACTGTGTGTACCCGACTCCAAAGAAACCGAACAAGGAGTAGATTCGCAAACCCTTTGGCCATCGACCCAAACCGAAACTCCTTCCGGATACGCACTAAAGAGATAATCGGATTGTTTTCCGAAACTTTGATAGTAACGATTTGCATAATGAGTCTCAAAATCTTGGTCGAGGGTTTTATTTAACGCCTCCCTTGTATCCGTATAGATGCGGTCAAATCGCTTGGTCTCTAAATTATATTTGCGACTTAGAACTCTCGTTTCAGAATCCAAATCTAAGATCTGCAACGCGAACCAATCGTTACTGTATTCACCATAAATGATGAAGTCGACACCCAACTTGACTCCCATTTCTTGGGCGCACGAACGCTTGGAGCATACTGCCGTCATATCTATCAGATTTCGCTGATACGAGAGTTCTTTCCCCGTCAGTAAACGGTTTTGCAAGTCTTCGCTCACGGCTCCACGAAGTTGGTTCTCAATAACGACACCGACGGCATGGTTATCCGTGTCTATCGGTAAAATTGCATAGCTAGCAGCTTGTGAGTTCGATAAAAGAGAAAGCAATAAGACCATAAACCCCCCAAGGTAAAATCAGTGTTCTGAGATCCAGAACGAAAAATTTTAAAAATGGTTAAGGGAAAATTGAAGTCTTTACTTTTTTCAGACAAATACAATTAAGGCAAAACCGGTTTCACATGTCACCAGTAGCTCCAAGTCTATTGTATACCAAAGGTGGGTACATCGGCTTGGGCGGAGGCGTTGTCACCCCAGCAATAGATCTCATCGATATCATTTACGCCGCAGGTATGATAACCTCCAGAATAAAGGTGCTTCCACGGGATCAAAGGGGGATCTCCTTGCCCGGCGTCGTTCCATCCCCAACACAATGCTCGATGATCATTGGTCACTCCACAAGAATGAAAAGCGCCCAAAGCCAGGGACTCAAATCTGAAATCAGGCGCATCGAGCTGTCCGTAGATATTGGATCCCCAACACAAAACACGACCAACATCGTCCAGTACACAATTGTGATAATCTCCGGCATATAATTTTTCGAAGGAGCCCATGGGAACATGCAATAAACCATCAAAATTACTGCCCCAGCAATGAACGAGCCTTTCACTGTCCAATGCACATGAATGCCCCGCACCGGTAGCAACCTGAATAAACATGCCCGTAGGAGCTTCGGTTTGTCCATCTTGATTTGCACCGATACACTGCACACGCCCTTGCACATCTATAGCGCAAGTGTGATTACCACCCGCACTTAAGGTCGTATAGAGACCATTCAATCCCGTAGTCTGGCCGCTCGCATTGAGTCCCCAACAGGATATCTCTTGGTTCAGCTGAATTGCGCAACTGTGATAGGCTCCCAGGTCAATGTCGATAAACTCTCCCTCCGGTGGCATGCTTTGATTCGAATTGTTCAAGCCCCAACAATCGACCTCCCCTTGCATCAAGGAGCAGGTGTGACTATTACCGAGCGAAAGTGAGGGTTCCTCACCGTCGTCCGCAGGTCGGCAAGAGAAAGATAAGAGGAATATAAACATGACCATCATGAATAATGATATAATGCAATCCGGACGGAAAAAATAAAAAACATGCGCTGTTTAAAATGCAACGAAATCAATAGCAATGTAAAAGCACGATTTTGCTTCTCTTGCGGTACTCCACTGCAACAATCTCGTAGGCAATCACCAGGTAAATTTCCAGGACAATCCTACTCAAACTACAGACCACCACCCCCGAAAGATCCCACGTTTTACCGCCACATTCCCAAAGAGAAACAAGAGATCCCCAAGATAGAACCGCAAACCCAAATCGAAGAGATCTCCATCCCACCCCTCAATTTTGGACCGGCTCCCAAAACCGAAATTCAATCGATCGTTCGACCGGTTAGACCCATGCGGTCGAAAGCAGAACCGCCTTTACAAAGCAACCCTAACTCCATTGGAAAAGCGCAGCTCGAACTCCAACCCCCGCCTCCAAACGTCGTACCCAAACCGGAGGAATCCATAAATGAAAATGATTTTGAACTCCAAATGGATGATGAGACGGAGGAAGAGGAGATTGCGCCTCGAGTCGAGGAGGAGCAAAAAAATGTCTCTCCCGTAGAAGATCAGGACGAGTCCGATGAAACCTATCTCCTGATCGTAGCGGGATTCGCTGTGTTTTGTGCAGCAGCACTATTCTTGATTGATGTCATCGTTATTGCGATGGTGTACACCTAAGAGAGATCATGGAAGAGTCAGATCTCGATCCGTTGGTATAGTCGATCCACACCGCCCGAACGCAAAGAAGAGTTAGTTGGTTTGCGCACGAAAGGATTGAGAGACGGTTTGGGTCTTGAGTTGCATGATCTCATGGTACTGAGCTTCTGTGATCTTGAACTCCCCACAAATCCATTCCTTTGGACAGTCCTCGTCCATATAACCCAGCAGTTCCTTGAAACGTGTCTTGCCATAGAGGCGAACAAATGAACGCACGGAACGATTACTCATGCTTTTCAGGTCTAGATTTTTAGTTTCTTTGGGCATAATGCTTCTCCATTAAGTCTTGACGACACAAGATAATCATAACAACCGTGTCTCAAAAGCGATCATTAATTCAGTTGGATCGAATCAGATCACGATAAATTAATTCGTATTCTTGACGACACAAGAGACCGTAAAGACACAAATAATTGTGCTATATACTGAATTATTTGAGATTTAAGGCGACAGATCTGAATTTTGATCAATCGTGATCACTGCGCGGATCATCTTGTCTGAGAGGATATTAAGATCATATAAAGAACCTAGGATCCGTTCAATCCGCGCAATAGAACCTTTTCTCAAACGAGCCAGCATTATGTCAAACCCGCTCAAAGGACATTATCACCCTGTGATCAAGCTTCCCGATGATTATGAGGTATACGATTTCTCCAAGGGCTATGACCCTGAACGAACGTTACGATGCGAATATGGAATCGGAAAGTACGGAGAAAAGCGACCCAATATGTACAGAGGAGAACTCTTCGAAAAAGAAAGAAGAGACATACATATCGGTATTGATATAGCGGCACCTGTTGGAACACCGGTATACTCTTTCGCCCCAGGTAAGGTATTTTTATATGGCAATAACGACAATCCATTCGATTATGGCCCCACCATCATAACAGAACATATCTTAAATGGTACTGTAATATATGCCCTTCACGGTCATCTCTCTTTGGAGAGCTTGGAGCATATTCAAAGCATTCATTCTTTTTCCAAAGGAACCATTTTGGGCTTTGTTGGTTCCAAAATTGTTAATGGCGGCTGGAATCCCCACTTACACTTTCAATTATCCAAACAGAAACCATTGTCCTATGATATGCCTGGCGTTGTTCATGAGTCACAACTGTCCAATGCCCTTGAAACCTACCCGGATCCAAGGCTGGTACTCGGAATGCTTTACGAATGAAGCCCATCCGTATTCTCGCCCCACACTTTAAAGACGCGGTGCAACTTCAATGGAGTGGAAAGAAGCCACTTCCGTTGTTTCCACCACTGCCAATACGAACACTGGAGCAATATGGATCGCGTCCCAGCGCTCACCTCTATTGGGGAGAAAACCTCGATGTTTTGGAAGCATTGTTGCCGAAGTATGCCAACACGATCGATCTCATTTATATAGACCCTCCCTTTGACTCCAGCGGCCAATATACAAAAAAAATAAGCCTTTACGGAGAAAAACCGCGCAAGGAAAATAGCTTTGAGCAGATTCAATATTCGGATCTTTGGAAAGAGGAAGCGTATCTTCAGTTTATGTTTGAACGCCTGTTAATCTTTCGCGAGTTTTTATCGGAAAGAGGCTCTTTATACCTTCATTGCGACATGAATCGATCGCATAAACTGCGTGTCATCCTGGACGAGGTTTTTGGTGCAAAGAACTGCCTCAATCATCTGATATGGGGATACAAAACCGGAGGGATCCCGCAAAAGTACGGATTTTCCAAGAAGCATGACGACATATTGCTGTATGTAAAAGGCCGTGAACCGATATTCAATCCTACGCGACAAAAATCCTATGCCGCTTCGTTACCTGAGCCACATACGACCTCGGGTAAGAAGTTAGGCGTCCTCCGCGATCCCGAATGCGATCTTTGTCACAATGGCTCTCCCGGACAGAAATATAGAAATGTTCGCTGTCGTGATGTATGGAGTGACATACCAACGATTTTTCGCAACGACGCACAACGCGTATATTACCCTACTCAAAAACCCGAAGGACTCTTACAAAGAATCGTTGAGACTTCCTCTGAACCCAACTCGCTGGTTATGGATGCCTTTTCTGGCTCCGGCACCTGTGTCACCGTCGCGTCTAAACTACACCGTAGAGCCATCGGGATCGACTCAAACCTCGAGGCGATCCTCACGACACGAGGACGCTTACGGCGATCCAATATTGCGTGCTCCATTCATACCACATGCCAAACTTTCGATCACTCTTCGCCCAATTCTTTTCGTTCGATCGCACCGCTTAATCGTCCGATTAATCCCTCAGATCGGTACCGCTACCCTGACATAAAACCAACGCCGCGCAAGAAGGATGACATTCACTGTCAATTTGATATTAAACGTCGCACACTTTTCTTCAAGGGAATCAACTCCCCTAAGCTTCAGCAACAATTTCCGAAAAATCGCGATCCCAAACGGCTGGTGCAATCCATAACACTTGATTTTTCAGGAGTCGCTGGAATCTTTATGAATCCTATTTTAGACCAACCGCGACAGACCCAAACAATCACGGGGACATATCCGATTCCTGAGCATGCCAAAACCGTACGAATCCGCGTCATCGATCTTCTGTGTAACGTATTTGAATGTATGCTTGCTGTACCCCATGAGGGGTAACCATTCGCAATGGAATCTCAGGTATCCTTATCGCGCTTTATAGAGATGATTTCTCTGCACTTTAAACGTAAAGATTACGTTGCTCTATATCCAAAGGACAAGTATCTTCCCCTCACTGTCCTCACACATATTCTTTGCAAAACGCCCCCACCCACAACCGCAGAGGAGTACGTTCTCAAAGAATATGAGGACGTAGAAAGACTTT
>JAYYRF010000829.1:0-7582 GCA_036127535.1 Myxococcota bacterium
TAATCGCGTCCAGCAGCAGCGTCTGTTCGAATCCCCCAACATAGAAGAACGTCTGAACCGAGCGCTCATTGCAGAGATCAACATGAGAATGGAACAGTATACGACACAATCAGATACCAAGAACCAAGCGGCATAAGATTATATGGAACGCAGTCGACCACCATCCACCGCCAGCGAGACCCCGTGGACATAGGAGCATTCGAGCAAAAGCGAGACGGCCCGCGCAATCTCATCCGGTTGTGCGATCCTTTTCAGTGGAACCTGTTTTAACCATTCCTCGCGCACGCTTTCGGCATCGACACCCATCGTATCGGCTCGGGTTTGCTGTAGGCTTTGGAGACGTTCTGTATCGGTGAAGCCAGGTAAGACATTGTTGATCGTCACGCAAGGCGGCAATTCTCGCGAAAGAGACTTCGCCCAAGATGCCATTGCGCCCCGAATGGTATTGGAGACTCCCAAATGGGGTATGGGTTCATATACAGAGGTCGAGATGATGTTTATAATCCGACCGAAATTCAATTCGATCATGCCGGGTAAGGCCAATCGAACCAAACGATGCGACATCAGTACATGACGACCAAAGGCCCGTATAAATTCGTCCTCGTCGGTCTCCAGCAGTGCGCCACTCTTGGGGCCAGCGGTATTATTTATCAAGATGTGGAATGGAAGCTGCTCTCTTACGCGACGCTCTGCTTCCTCCCGATCGTCCAAATCCGCAACCAAGGAATGGATCCCGTACGAATGCAGACTCTTTAATCGTTCTGTCCTGCGCGCCAAAGCCCATACTTCAACACCAAGCTGCGAAAGATGAATGGCAATAGCACGGCCGATGCCGGCAGAGGCGCCACAAACCAGCGCTCTTTTTCCTTTAAGCATCTAGTTGAGACCCAAGATTGTGCGCGCCTCTGTCGGAGATGCGATCTCTCGACCAACGTTTCGCGCACAAACCGCCAAAGCTTCGATCAAGGCACCGTTCGAATCTGATTTTTCCCCATTTGGCAGATAAAAAGTATCCTCTAAGCCCGTTCGAAGCATTCCACCTCTCTCTGCGACTTTTTGATGAAGCGGCCAAATTTCTGATCGTCCAATTGCAGTAACCTGCCAATGAGCCCCCTCTTTTTTGTAGCGGAGCAAGATATCCAAAAGATCGACATCCACCGGCATCCCTGACGCCACACCCATCACGAAATTATAGTGTGGATCAGCACACATCCCGTTGTGTTCGTACATGGCAACAGAACGGACAATTCCGACATCAAAACACTCCATCTCGGGCATAGAGCCAACCTCTTTCATCGCTTTGAGCATGGTTTTGATCTTGGGTACTCCGTTTTGAAAGATCATGGGAGGCCAAGCCCAAGCTCCGTTTCGCCTCGTTTTGAGATAGTTTAGGGTTCCAGCGTTGCAGGCAGCGATTTCAGGCTTGAGACGATACAAGCAAGCGAGGGGTTCATCGACCTTTGGCCCCATGACCCCCGTAGACATGTTGATTATGATATCGGGGCATGCCTCTTTGATGGCCAAAACGATGGCCTCGGCAATATCCGGATCCCACGTTGGAAATCGTCCCATTCCCGCTTCTTGCTTACGAAAATGCACATGAACAATCGAAGCACCCGCATCGTATGCCTCCTTGGTCGAAGCGGCCATCTGCGCCGGCGTCACCGGAACCGCAAACCGGGTTGGATCCGTTAAAACTCCTGTTACGGCACACGTTAGGATCGCTTTATCACTCATGATTCCTCCAATAGACCCAAAAGCTGACCCGCGGACACTTGGTCACCGGTCGATACGTTCAATTCTTTCAAAACCCCGGTACACTTTGCCGGTACGGGGTGCTCCATTTTCATCGCTTCGATAACCACAACGGTGTCTCCCTTTGCAATCGTTGCGCCGGGTGTGGCGTTCACGGAAACGACGCGTCCCATCATGGGCGCCCGAAGCTGATTGCTACTTTCCTCGTCTTCCCCGATTTGAAAGGGATCCGGTTCGACAAAACGCACGACAACGCCGGCATCATCGATGAACAGAACCCGGTCGTCAAAACAGTATCGAAGCGTTCTTTGCCGTCCATCGATGGACAAGCGCATGGACGTCTCATCCATTGCTATCCTCTCAACCGAGTGGGTTCGGCCCGAACCGGTCATTGTATACAACCCCTCAGCCGATTGAGATACATGAAAATCGAGCGTGTCTTCTCCGGTCTGTAGCGATATCGTCCAATCGCGTGCACTTCGAGAGCCCCAACCGGTTCCAGAAGCAGAAAAGAGAACCGATGCACCGATATACGCAAACGTCGAAACCCCGGACGTTACGATCTCGGTTCGCTCCACAAATCCGGTATCGATATTATTCGATATCACATCGGGATGCTCCAAAAGAGCCACCAAAAACGCGCGGTTGCTCTCAAGCCCCAACAACGGAGACTGCCGGATGGCTCGAATCATTCTTTTACGAGCGATTTCGCGAGACTCCCCCCACGTGATCACTTTGGCGATCATCGGATCGTAAAAGGAGGTAATCTCTTGTCGTTTCGAAATCCCAACGTCGAAGCGACATCCCATTCCCTCTGCTGGTTCCCACAAAGACACCCGTCCTGTACAAGGCAAGAATCCCCTCGCCGGGTCTTCTGCATAAATCCGAGCTTCAAAGGCATGACCGTGAAAAGAGATCTGTTCCTGTTTGAGTGGAAGAGGTTCTCCTTGCGCAATACGAAGTTGCCAAGACACCAAATCCAATCCGGTGATCATTTCGGTTACCGGATGCTCCACTTGTAGACGCGTATTCATCTCCAAGAAGAAGAATTGGCCGCTATCTTCCAATAAAAACTCTACCGTTCCGGCTCCAACGTATCCGATGGATGTTGCCGCCAAGACGGCTGCAGCGCCCATTTCCCTTCGAATTTCGGGAGAAACCGCTGGAGATGGAGCTTCTTCGATAATTTTTTGTCTTCGCCGTTGTAAAGAACAGTCCCGCTCGAAGAGATGAACGGCCGATCCGTACTCATCCGCGAAGACTTGAATTTCCACGTGACGCGCGTTCTCGATGTATCGCTCTAAAAGGACCTCCGATGACCCAAAGGCATTGAGTGACTCCGATTGCGCCCGCGCGAGCGATGTGTCAAAGGACTCGATGTCGTGAACGATCCGAATCCCGCGGCCACCACCACCGGCAACCGCTTTAATCATGAGCGGGAATCCAACCGCCAATGCTTCTTCTCGCAACCGCTGGGGATCCTGTGAGCCGATGTAACCGCGGGCAACCGGCACACCGACTTTTTCCATATGCGATTTGGCCTCAGCTTTGTCTCCCATCGCCGAGATGGCTTTGGGTGGTGGCCCAATCCAAATGAGTCCCTCGTCGATCACGCGCTGCGCAAAGGCGGCATTTTCCGATAAGAACCCATAGCCTGGGTGAACCGCATCGGCGCCGCTCTTTTTAGCTGCTTCTATCAATCGATCGGGATTCAAATATGATTCAGAGACCAAAGAGGCTCCGAGAAAGACGGCTTCGTCAGCGGATTGCGTATGCAGAGCATTTTTATCTGCCTCGCTGTACACCGCCACGCTCTGTACCCCGTAATCGTGTAGGGTTCTACATATACGAACCGCAATCTCTCCTCGATTGGCGATGAGAACCTTCTGTATGGTTTTCATGATTCCACCGCCCACTTCGCTTTGCGACGCTGCATAAAGGCCATCATCCCTTCCATACCTTCTCCTTTTCGTATCGCCTGCGAAAACTGCTCTGCTCCCCAATCGAGCAATACTTCGTGATCCATCGTGCCCACCGCGAGTAAAATCTTTTTGGTCTGCTGAGACGCTTTGGGAGCGCACTTGCGTATTTGTGCGCGCAACTCGTCGAGAGCCGCTTCCAATTCGTCATCATCGTTGACCAAAATATCGACCAGACCTTGCTCATAGGCTTGCTGTGCCTTCAAGGAAGCACCCGTCAGCGCAAAGCGACGCGCCTTTGCCAACCCGATACGATATACCAAAAAAGGGGCGATCTGAGCCGGTGGAACACCGAGACTGGTTTCCGGCAATTTAAATTTGGCACTTTCATCAGCCAACACGATATCGGCGACGCAAACCAACCCGAATCCGCCACCCATCGCAGCACCTTGCACAACGACAACCACCGTTTTCAAACAGGCATTAAACTTTGTGATAAGGGTTCCAAAACGGCGATTGAGTTCCGCAATGGGATCGACGTCACCCGACGGTTTCATACGGGCAGTGGCCATATCTTTGATGTCTCCACCGGCACAAAAATGCTTTCCCGACCCACGCAAGACAATCGCGCGAACCGAGTCGTCTGACTCCGCTTCTTTCAAGACCTCTTCCAACTCCTCAACCATTTGCAAACTGAGTGCATTGCGGGCTTTGGGACGGTTGAAATACACCGTAAGTATTCCGAACTCTTTCTCTAAGAGGAGTGTTTTTGCTTCCATCATTTTCTTTCCTTGGGATAGGACCTACTTTCTTTTTTTGGGGAGAATCCCCATGATCTTTGAAATGATGTTCATCATAATTTCGTCGGCACCGCCACCAATGGAAATCAATCGACAATCTCGGTATGCGCGGGCAACAGAGGACTCCCACATGAAACCCATACCACCCCAATACTGTAGGCAAGCATCCGTAACCTCTCGTGCCAAACGCCCCGATTTTAATTTACACATACTGGCGAGTTTAATAATTTCATCCGACGCTTTGGGATTTTTAGAGGTTTTGCGCTCGTCTACATATAATTCGGTGCATCGATACACAAGGGCGCGCAACGCTTCAACTTCCGTAGCCAGCTCTGCCAGTTTGAAGTGAACCACTTGGTTATCGAGAATCGACTTTTTGAAGGCAACGCGTTGCGAGGTGTAGTCGATGGTATCTTGAATCACCATCTCCAATCCCTTGATCACATTGGCCGCCCCCCACAGACGCTCGTCTTGGAATTGCGCCATCTGCATCGCAAACCCCATTCCCTCACCGCCGATTAGATTTTTTCGGGGCACGCGAACATCTTCAAAGAAAATTTGAGCGGTATCTGAAGACCACATTCCAAGTTTATGGAGCTTTCGCGAGCGCTCGATACCCGGAGAATCCATCGGAATGATAACCAAAGATTTGCTAAAGTGCGGATGTCCATCTGCCGTATTGACAAGGGCGCACATCCAATCGGCCTGCATACCCGTTGTTATCCACATTTTTTCACCGTTGATAACATAGTCATCACCGTCCTTGCGGGCGTAGGTTTTTATATTTGCCACATCCGAACCCGCCTTTTCTTCACTCACGCCGAGACATCCAACCAAGTCACCTGCGATAGACGGCTCCAAATACTCCGCCTTGAGTTCTTCAGAACCGTAATTCGCGAGTGCTGGCGTGCACATGTCGGTGTGAACGCCAATCGCCATCGCAACCGCGGCCGCTCGACACGCGCCCAGTTCCTCTGCCATCACCATGGAATGGGAGAAGTCAAGTCCCAACCCACCATGCTTTTCGGCTCGATGAACACCGAGTAAGCCGATATCTCCCATTTTTTTAAAAACCTCATGTGCGGGAAAAATTTTGGCCTCCTCCCACTCGTCCGCGTAGGGATTGAGTTCTTTTTCTACAAATTCGCGAACGGTTTCACGGATTTCTTCATGTGATTCATCAAACTTCATAGTTCTTCCTTGTGTTGTGTAAAGAGATTAGGGTCTTGCGACACCAAAACTGCTTGGATGGAGGGTGCGATGCTCTGCCTCGCGACACATTGAGAGACAGTGCCCCAAAACGGTACGGGTGTCTCGCGGATCGATTAGACCATCATCCCACAAACGAGCGGTCGCAAACAGAGCTGTGGATTGCGCGTCGAAGCGATTGCAAATAAAATCGTTGAGTTGCTGTAGAACCCCCTTGGTCGGGCTCGACTCTAGAGATGACCCTCGTCTTGGAGACTTTGGATTAGATTATCGACGACCGTTTTCAGCGTTTTCTTATCCAACGTAATGCCCAACGCCTTAAAAAGACGAACCAACCCCTCAGCCAATACCTTGGATTTTTCTTTTTCCAATTCGATGCCCATCTTCTCCAAATTGGTCGCCAATCCTTTTGCGACAAACTTCAGTCCCGAAGGTACAATTTTCAACCCGGACTCCTCGATGCGCTCAGCCCATTCCGTTTCAGGTCTTTTCAGAATTTGCGCAATGATTTGTAAATCATTCTCCTTCAATCCCATCGACTTGAGCTTGCGACCGAGTTGGTTCACCAAGATAATTTCCAATACACCGGCCGCTTGTTCACCACCCATGACGGAAATTTTAGCGTTTGGCCATGAAAAAATGAACCGAGGATCATACGCTCGTCCACACATCCCGTAGTTGCCCGCACCAAAAGACCCGCCAAGAACGATGCTGATTTGGGGAACCGATGCATTCGAGACGGCTTGAATCATTTTGGCACCATGTTTTACAATGCCACCTTGCTCCGCTTTTTTCCCGACCATATACCCGGTAATATTGTGCAAGTAGACGATCGGGATATTCGATTGACAACAACTTTGAATGAAGTGGGTTGCCTTACAGGCTCCATCTGGAAAAATTGGTCCATTGTTTCCAATAATTCCACAACGCATGCCTTGAATGCGTGCATGACCGCAAACGGTCTGAGGACCATAGCGAGCTTTGAACTCTAAAAAGTCCGAATCGTCGACCAAGCGGGCTATCACTTCGCGTACATCGTAGGGTTTTTTGTGATCGATGGGTACAATCCCCAATAAATCGTCCGCGGGATAACGCGGCTCTTTGTACGTTGAGACGGCGGGAAGCTGAACATCGTCATTCCACCCGATATGACCCAAGACTTCTCGCGCGATGTGAATTGCATGGGTATCGTCTTCCGCAAAGTACTCCGCCGTTCCGGTAATGGTCGCGTGCATCTCCGCGCCGCCGAGTTCTTGGGGATCCGCATCTTCGCCGAGTGCGGATTTCACTAAGGGGGGGCCAGCGAGATAGATTTGAGCCCGTTTTTTCACGACGACAACATAGTCGGATAGCCCGGGCATATAGGCTCCACCAGCCGTAGAGGAACCATGAACGACGGTAATCTGGGGAATACCCGCGGCAGAAAGGCGTGCCATATTGCAAAAAACGCGTCCACCTTCGATAAAAATTTCAGATTGGTGGAGCAGATTGGCACCGCCGCTCTCCACAAGCATGATAATGGGTAAGCGGTTTTGCAGCGCAATCTCTTGTGCACGAAGGGTTTTACGGAGCCCCATCGGACTGATCGATCCACCCTTGATCGCAGAGTCATTGGCGGTAATTAAACATCGCACCCCGCACACATATCCGATTCCAATGATATTCCCGCCACCGGCAATGTTGCGAAGCCCATCGTCATCATGCATTTTATATCCGGCCAGCGTCGAGAGTTCTAAAAATGGCGACCCCCGATCCAAAAGAAGGCGCACTCTTTCTCTCGGCAGCAGTTGACCGCGCTTTTCAAAGCGTTTGGCAGCCCGATTGCTATGATCGATAACCGCTTTCTCCAACGCACGAAAAGCTTCAATTTCAGAAAGAAGCCCCTGACGTCGCTCTGTA
>JAYYRF010000830.1:0-3870 GCA_036127535.1 Myxococcota bacterium
TGATCCGAAACGGTCGTCTTACCAACCCATCGCCTTTAGTCCAGCTTACTCTGCGTCACTTGCAGCACCTTTGGGTGCCGCTTTGATGGGAATCGACAATCCAGCCCGAACCTGCTCTAAAAATTGAGCGCCCGGATCCGGTTTGATCGTACGATATTTTGGATTCTTTTCGGAAAAGTACGGATGCCCCTCAAAGGATCGATACTCTGAGTGACCGATAAGATGCGTAATCGGATACCGTTTGGCTAAATCTTCAATCAAAGCAATATTGGCGTCGACTTGCTGGGGTGTCAGCTCTTTTTTGGCGGATCCCACGTTTTCGATCCCGATGGATATATGATTCAATCCGATGCAGTGCCGCATAATTAAATTCTCTTCTGCAATGCGAAAAATCTTACCTTTCCGATCGACGATGAAGTGAGCGCCCACATTGAGCGCACCGCCAGAGGATATATCTTTTCGGCCGTGCAACGTTGGAGAGGCAAAGGTATGCCACGCCGAAGAGGCACTCCCTCCCCCAGTCCAATGAAGAACGATTACCCGAGGCGTCATACGAACATCTTTTTCCAGTTCACCGCTCAACGGATGTGAGAGACTGTGTTCTTTTAAATATGCTACGGTCAGCGCTTTGCGCTCTTGCGCAAAGGGAACCGGCCAGTCTACAATTTCCGGCTTCGCGAAAGCAAGAGACATCCCCAAAAGCCAATTCATTTGCCTTCCGCAATCGCACGATTGGCGAGAGCATCCGCCTTTTCGTTACCTTCTATACCCGCATGTCCGGCAACCCAATGGATTCGAATATTCGTATTTTTTTTCAATAGGGACTTTATTTTCTGAATCAGAGGTCGATTCGCCTTTGCTTTCCAATTCTTTGTGAGAACACCGCTGGTGTATTTACTGTCGGTTAGAATGGCAACGGGAGCATCCGCATATCTTTCTTCGGCAGCGACCAACGATATCGCATCTTCAATCGCACTCAGTTCCGCAATATTGTTCGTCGCCTCTCCCAAATACCGATAGTGCTCTTTTTGTGTGCCGTCTGGAAGGCAAATCCAAACCCCTAAACCAGCAGGACCAGGGTTTCGCTGACAAGAGCCGTCCGTAAAACAAATGACGGTTCCTTCTGAGAAGGAATCCAGCATCTGTTGGGCAACCTGCTGTGCCCTTTGGGCTTGTTCGGCGGTTCGCGTTTTTGCGCTTCCCAACCCCGTCGTCTTTTTCTTTTTTGATTTTTGTGCTGATGCTGTACCTTTCAGGGTCTTGTGAGGAGCATCGGCGATTTCAACGATATTTCGGAGAGATGCTTTGTACATCTTTGCATCTTGTGACTCGGAATATCGGATCGGCACGAGGCCGTTTTCCACACGTAACTCTCCTGCATCGTTCAACAACGCCCACACTTTTTTACCCTTGCATTCTACTTGCTTCCAATTCACTCAATTCTCCTACAACAAAATGTTGACCGGTTGATTCCATAAACTCGTATAAAGAATGATTAAAACAACCAACCGTGCCTCCCTCTTGATACAGTTTTTTTCGATAGGCTTGTATCTCCGGAGAAAACCACAGTTCCCGTAACGATGTTTGAAAAACATTTCCCATTTGAAGTTCCTCTTTTCCCCAAACACAACAAGGCAAAAACGATCCGTCATATGTGACCCCATACTGTTCGACGAAGCCCAAGCATCGAACGGATCTACCTTCTAAACGATGGGAATGATACGCCATACCATCCTCGTAAAAGGCTTTGTTTTGGTATACTCTCTTCGCCTGTTTTGCAATATACTCTACCGATTCTTCCCAAATTCGGACATCTTTTGGTTTTTGAATGTAGAGTTCTTCGGCATCATTCACGGGCCAAAAATCAAAGGAACAACCCAAGGACTGACTCATCTCAAACACATCTTTCAATTGATGTACATTTTC
This sequence comes from Myxococcota bacterium, assembly GCA_036127535.1. Lineage (GTDB taxonomy): Bacteria > Myxococcota_A > UBA796 > UBA796 > UBA796. Next base: position 1,927 of record JAYYRF010000830.1, read on the forward strand.
GTTGGTCGCAACAAAATAAATCGAACGAGAGATTTTGCCGTACTCTTGTAAGCGCTGCAAAGCACGGATTGTTTTTTGGTATGCACCCTTTTGGCCACGCAACCGATCATGAACCTCTTCCAAGCCGTCGATCGACACGGACAAAGAATCGATCTGTGATGTGGAAATCTGATCCCAATAGCGTTCGAGTAACGTCCCGTTGGTCGTCATATTGACCGCTAAACCCCGCTGTTTTGCTTCTCGTATAACAGTAAAGATATGTGGATAGAGTAATGGTTCCCCACCGGTTAGCACCAAAACTTCTGTACCGATCGCAACCGCATCATCTAACAATTGGGGAATTCTGTCAATCGGAAAGTGTTCTTGTCCTTCCCACAAATCGCAAAAAGAACATCGTAGATTGCAGCCGCGATTCACCAGTAACAACAACGTTCTATTTTTGATTTTTTTTCGCACGGGCAAGTGAGACTCAATGTCTCGATCATGAATCGTTTGACTCCAGTCTTCCCCTCGCCCCAGTCCTTGGTACAACGTGGTGTACGCCTTCGTAACCGTACGCCAAGACAACTGTAAAGCGAATCTCTTCGCACGCTGTTCAATATCGTTCTTTTTGGATTCACTTCGCAGCAAGAGGAGAATACTCTCGACCATTGTCGACACTTGATCCGCAAGAATCAATTGCTCTCGGAAAGGAATACCTTCTGCTCCCTTACCGGTGCTCACAATCGCTTTACCCGCAGCCATATATTCTAAGAGTTTTAAACGCGTACCACCACCGGCGAACAAAGGGCAGATACATATATCCGCCGCTGCGATGTGTTCTTCTAAGTCGTCGACCGCCCCCGTAAAGACAATTGCGGGGTGCTGATAATAAAGGGGCGGATTCATACCACAAATCAAAATCCGGACGGTGGGCAATACCTGCGTGAGCGTTGGCAACATCTTTTCTGCGATAAAGCGTACGGCCTCCGTGTTCGGCCAATAATGCAGTGTTCCGTGAAAAAACAAAAGAGGCGCATCCGGATCGATCACGTATCTTTCTCGGATACCCAATCCGGTCGCCTTTGAAAAGCGCTCGACATCAACCCCGTGCGGAATAACCGTGATCTTCTTTGGCTCTATCCCCGCAGCCACCATTCGACGCTTATCCGCTTGACTGACCGCAATCACCTCATCAACCATAGACAAGGCCAAACACTCTACTTTTTGAATTCCGGTAACCGAATGACCGAATTCTTGTAGCCGATCCCATTCAACATTGTGCTGCACGATCGAAGAGATCGGTTGTCTACCACCGGTCCATGCCCTGTGCGCACGCAGAGCCTGTGCTGCGGCTACGGCAGGAATACCGTAGCCGGGAAACTCCGCTTGGAACACATCCACTTTCTCCTTCATTCCAATGTACAAAACGCGCATAAACCACAAGGGGTCAAATTGCGGTGCGTATAAAAAATACTCTTCCTTTGGATATCCAATCCGTTCACAAATCGTTTCGGCAAACCGAGTGAAACCGGGAAACGGAGGCCATTCTTGAAAGGCGCGAAAACGCAAACCGTACTGTATTTTTCGCTGAGAATCCCCTTCGATACACCAATAGAAATCTCGGTTCTCAATCGCGATAAAACAAGGTTCTTCATATAGCGAAGAAAGAGCCCGCGCTGTTTCGATTATCTTGACCGCTGCACCATGGTGAGTCGGAAAAAGATCACTTCTCGTTAAAATACAGACCCGCAACCCACTTTCCTAATCTGTCGAACCCTTGATATTTGGATTTTCAGACCAAATGATAATAAACTCGCAACGACGATTTTTAGACCAAGCCTCCTCGTGATTTCCTGATACCTGCGGTTCTTCTTCACCGTAGGAGACCACTTTGATCCTAGAAGGAGCGATGCCCTGCATCGTAAAGTACTGCGATACGCGCTCTGCCCTTTGCTGTCCAAG
>JAYYRF010000831.1:0-16157 GCA_036127535.1 Myxococcota bacterium
ACCCCGAGCATACAATACCCTTGAACTCCGCTTACCCACATTGCAGTCCACATCTCCTTTCGGTTCCTGCAAAGCGCATCAAATGGATGCAAAACAGGCCGCAAAGACTCTCAAAGCAGATCTTTTCTATTTAGACCCACCATATAATCAACACAAATATCTCGGAAATTATCACATTTGGGAAAGCTTGGTTTTGTGGGACAAACCGGACGTTTACGGCGTCGCATGCAAAAGAATGGATGTAAGAGAGCGCAAAAGCGCCTTTAATTCCAAACCCAAGGCCCTGCAGGCCTTCTCAGATTTACTCGACGGGATCGAAACGAGATATCTCGTCGTATCGTTCAACGATGAGGGGTACATCTCCCGTCAGCAAATGGAAACCCTTCTCCAAAAACACGGATCGGTACTCGTGCTGGAAAATGACTTTAAACGATATGTCGGCGCTCAAATTGGCATTCACAATCCCAAAGGTGAGCGGGTAGGCGCGGTAACCCACCTTCGAAATGTCGAATATCTGTACATCGTAGCGAGAAAGGCCGAGGACTTAAAATCACTTTTATAGGAGCGCACTATGTCTTTTGAACAGTATACCGGTTCAGAGTATTGGGACTTCCCCACTCTGCACCGCTGGTGTCTTGCACTCTGCGAGGAGCACAAAGAATGGATGCAATACGAAGAATTGAGTCTCAGCCGAGAAGGACGACCAATATTCCTGATTCGAATCGGAAAAAACGTGGGGAGCACGCCCAACTTTTGGTTGGACGCCGGCACCCATGCTTCCGAATGGACCGGTGTCATGTCGGCCGTGTACTCTCTTAGTGAATGGGCGAAGGAACTATCGGATCCCAAAGCGTGTACCTGGTTTGAGAAGAACAGTATTACCGTCGTACCCTGCGTCAGCCCCGATGGGTTTCAAGCTCTACATGAAGGCGAACCGTTTATCCGCTCTTCGCGGCGACCACCACTCGAGGGGACCGAACGCGTCGGTCTGGATCCACAAGACATCGATGGAAACCGAAAAGTGCTCCTCATGCGCTGGAAACATCCCGCAGGCCCTTACGTGATGGACGAAAGCGCGTCGCTGGGTGTACGAAAACGCACGCTGCAAGACGATCCGGCACTGGCCTGTTTTGTGTCACAAGAAGGACTCTTTGTCGAATGGGATGGATGCGAATGGAAACACGCCCCCCTCAAAAACGGCATCGATCTCAATCGAAACTTCCCCGTCCATTGGTCTCCGTTCTCTATGTTTGGGATGGACGCCGGCGCCTACTCTCTATCCGAACCGGAAAGTCGCGCCATCACCGATGCGCTATATCGGTTCAAGAATACCGCTGCGGTTCTCAGTAACCACACCTATACCGGTGCCCTTCTCTCACAACCCTACCATCCGGATAGCCCTCTACCCAAAGGAGATATCAACCTCATCCAAGAACTGGCAGAGCAAGCCGTAAACGGAACCGATTATCGCGTCATCAAGGTCTATCCGGATTTTGTCTATGATAAAAGCCAGCGTATCATCGGGGTTTGGGCAGATTTCGTAAGCAGCAATTTTGGCATACCGGCCTATACTCTCGAATTGTGGGATCCGTTCCGCTGGGCGGGACAAACCATGGATAAACCCGCTGAATTCTTCGATCATCCCGATCAAGATGTGATACAGGCACTGCTGAAAAAAGCAGCTGAGGAGCATTTTTATCCGTGGACACCTTATGACCACCCGCAACTCGGCAAGGTGGAAATAGGTGGTTTCAATTATTTTGAAACCATTCGAAACCCGCCGCGCGCACTCCTCGCCGAAGAGTGTCGCAAAGGCCATCGCATTGCCGAAAACCTACGAAAGAGCCTTCCAAACGTGCTTGCAACCTACCGGATGACCTCTCTGGATGAAAACACCTACCGTCTCGATGTGATGCTTGAAAATATCGGATTCTTGGGTACCAGCGCTACAAACCGCGCCGCCAACTTGGGTTTGGCTGCCCGCCCCAAGCTCACGCTTACCCATGGAACGTCTCACTCACAACGCACGCAATATCTACCGATCCTCGCGGGTTGGGGTTCCGATCTGTACAAGCAGAACCTCGTCTATCCCGGACTCTCTGCGCATTCTTGTCGGGCGAAGGCTTCGTGGATCATCCAAGGAGATACGGCCACCGTCGAATGGGATGCGGGTCGGGGCGGAAGAGGAACACTGCACATCACCGCGACAAACCCCGATTGATCTCCATGCGTATTCCGCTTACCCTTCGCGCGCTTCTTTTTTCTTTCGCACTCTCTTGTCTCGTACTTTTACCGTCGTGGAAGAGTGCAAATCATATTATCGGACACCCCAATTTGGACATGTGGTCACACGCGTGGGGTATGGATTGGTTTGGACATACGATGCTGTCCTTTCAATTTCCGTGGTGGGTAGAGGGTGTCGCTTGGCCCTCTCATCGGGTTCTGTGGTATATCGATCCTATCGGCGCCATCGTTACCTTGCCGCTGCAACTGTTTTTGAATCCCATTTGGACCTATAACCTTCTCTTCATCATTCAACTGACGGTATTGGGATACTCCGCATGGCTGTTCGCTCGCACCATCGGCGGAAAGGGATGGCTCGCTGCAACCGTCTTGTGTACAGCGCCATATCTGCAAGGGGAGATCTGGAACGGCGTTACAGAAGCCTGTTGGCTCGCGGTTATCCCCCTATGCGGATACCTCGCCCAAAAACGTACATGGTGGTGCGGGATCACACTGGGTTTCTCGATTATGGCAACCCCTTATCACGGTATTGGCGCTGCGCTTTTGGTCACCACCGTGGCACTCACCCACCCCGAAGAATCATGGAAAAAGAATGCTCTATGGCTCTCTAAAACCGCTGGTCTCTCTCTCCTGTTTGCCCTTCCGCATATCTTGTTGCTCGCATACTCCATTCAAAGTCCAGACTCCTTTGTCAGTCGAAGTTTTTTTGGTGGCTTCAATCCAGCGGTTCTTCTCAGCAATGCCGTTGATCCGCTGGCGCTGGTTCATCCCGGCGACTATTGGTCACAGACCAACAACGACAACCGCTTTAGTGTACCATGGCGCAAAACCCCTTATCTTGGACTTTGTGCCCTTTCGCTATCTCTGCTCCTCGTGTTTCGTCACCGCGGAACCCTGAAATTCTTCGTACCGGCCAGCATTGGGGTGGTCGCATGTTTGGGAATCTATCTGTGGCATGACGGACAATGGGTACAATCGAGCAATGGCTCTTATTACAAACTTCCGCTGGCGTATCTGGTAGAAAATTCTCCGTTGTCGCTCGATCATCCCCTTCGCTTCGTCGGCGTAAGCTTGTGCTGCCTGGCCATTATGGCCGATCGCTTTGTCGGCAAATGGGGCATCTTCTTGTGTGGGTTCGTCGCGTACGAACATCTCGTTCTCGCGCCCAATTCTTGGCCTCTTCCATCGACGGATGCACAATTGCCGGCAGTATACGATCAAATCCCGGACGACGGTCGTGCCATTTTGGATCTACCCGCGGATGCCGGCGTGGGAAACAGCACCAATCGATATCTCCTTTGGCAGCGGTTACACGGGCATCCCGTTCCCTGGAGCAACAAGGTTTCTGCGATGGGGGTTCCCTCTCAAAATCCCGCTGTCATCAAGTGGGGCGCCCTTACGAAAGAATCCGGTGGTTATATCGAAGGACTGGACAAGAACCAGCGCATTTCCGCTTCTACGCTGACCAAGGAACGCTATGGCTACATCATACTCCACACCGAGTTCCTAAAAAATAGCAACGAAGAACAGAAATTCGCCGAGATTACCCAACTTTTTGGTCCACCGAAGAAAGTTGGGTCTGCTCGATTGTGGGTCGTTCCAGAATAGCGTTATGGAGCGGTTAGTATCCGCGCACAGCGAAATCCCAACCCGTTACTGCTGCCATCCGCCGGTTCTGGCGTGCGGTGAAACACCTGCAAGGATCCCTCGTCCGTAGAATGGTTACCCGAACGCGCGATGCGTGCGACGAAGGACTGACCGGTTTCGTCTTCGTAAAATCCGGAGTCGGGTCCTAGCGGATCGGTATCTTCGGATTCGGAAAAATAATCCGCTTGATAGTAATCCCAAACCCACTCCGAAACGTTCCCGGCCATGTCGTGCAATCCGTACGGAGAGATGCCATCTTCATGCATGCCCACCGGCAGAGTATCACCCACACAGCGCTGTTGGGGATTTCCGTAGTTGGCTTTTTCGCAGTCGGGATCCACATCACCCCACGGATAACGCCGTCGATCGGTGCCCCGCGCGCCTTTTTCCCATTGTGCTTCGGTGGGAAGTTCCTTGTCCCAAAATTGACAAAAGGCATCCGCAGACCAGTGCCAAACCTCCGTGACGGGATGATCGGCCCGCCCCTCTACCGCCGCATACGTCCCGTCGGTGAAAGAAATGGTGGGATCGTATACGTCATCGTCGTCATCGAAATCGTACAGCGGCTGTCCAAGGTCGTTTTCATTCTGATACCCCTCTGCAAGACGGGCCTGCAAAAAGGCCGCAAAGGCATCGTTACGTACTTCGAAACGATCCAAGCAGTAGTCCGATAAGTAGATCTCTCGCATCGGCCCGGCGAGCGGCGTGGTATCATCGCCGCGCCAAAAATTTCCGGCCGGTATGTAACGCTCTTCAAAGGGGGTCACATCGGGATCGGAATCATCGCAATCCGCATTCTCGCTATCCGACGTACTGTACCAAGCATAAAAACCGTCTCCGTCGGCATCTACCGCATCGGCCGATGGCTCGTTACCCGGCTCATAGATGTAATCTACATCATCGGTACACGCGCACCAGACCCACATCAGTCCAAACATGTCTCTCTCCCCTCTTTAGGATATAGCATGCCGTGCGGAGCTTTGTTCCTCCATCAACAGTTTTCGTAGTTCAGGATGGTAGCGACCCTTCCATATGAAAGCGTCTAAGATGTAGTGGGTAACCTGTGGAACCGCAAGAGCCCCCACCGCGAACAACCGTATCCAATCGGATGGCATGTACCGCTCACTGGAAACATGGCTATGCCACACGAAAATATCCCATGCGCCTTCTTCAAGAAACGCGAGGAGAAGTAAAAAGCCCAACGGAACCAGCATTCCCCAGCCCTCGAAACACCACTGCCGCAACGCGCCCGTACCGTCGAGTTTCCAGCGCCGATGCGATATCCAAAATACCAATGCAAAATACGGAAGTCCATGCGCTACGACATTGGTCAGACTAAAGTGCAAATCGCCATCGGTCCAAATGATGCCACCAAACCACACCAATGCCGTACTCAACATCCACAAATCGCGTCCCGGAGAGTACAGACGAGAACGTATCCGAAAGGCGATATGCGCAATGAGCAATCCCGCTGTCAGTATCCCCGCGGGCCAGAGGATGCCCGATGGAAGTCCTTCTATGAAATCTCCCTCCATAAACCAAGAGTAATGGCGCGGTAGGTGTACGTGCCACCACAGCACCGGATACAAAACGAGCATCGTCATCGCCCATTTTTCGACCCGCGCATCCCAACTGCGAAACGAGAGACCTTGTCGCAGTCGATAAAGAGCGGAGAATCCCACCTGCTGTCGCAAGAAATGATGTACGGCGGTATATGCCATCAACGTCCAAAAGAGGGACTCTGAATACGCATTCACCGAAAAGCAAAGCAAACCGACCAATACGGGTAGCGCTACGTAATAGCGCGTGTATCGAGAGAAAATCTCACGGTCGAGGTAGCACCGGTACAAAGAAGCCCATACATGGGCGACGTCGATCATCAATACGCCGGCGATGTAGACCCAAAGAGGAGAGTCCAAACCATCGGGTAGCGTAAGAATATACATTACGCTCACCACAGCGGGCAAGATAAGGATTCCCAAATCCACGCGCTTGGAGATCAACCATCCGTCCATGATTCCTTCCGATTTGACAAACAAACACCTCACCTTACAATGTAGAAATATATCCCCATGGACATCCGTGCAAAACCTTTGGAGACTCTCATGATCCAGCACTCCCTCTTCTCCATTTCCTTGCTGCTATTTTCCTGTACCGGGCCACAAGGAGAACCAGGCCCGCCGGGAGAAGACGGCGCAACCGGAGAACAAGGCGAACCGGGAGCGAATGGTCAAAATGCCAACTGCGCAGAACACCCTCCCCTCCTTCTCTCTCTTACCCCACCTGCGGAAACCCTATACAAAGATTTTTGGAGTGAGGACATACCATACTCACTTTCAGATCCCACCGCTGCGGTTCGAATACTCGGAGCCGGTGCCGAGGTCGAATGGGACACGGAGAGCTTTCGCGTTCGTCCGCACATCGCCCAACCATTACAACTGGTCGTCATGGCAGAAAATCAATGTTATGTCGCCAGCGAGCAACTCAATCTCCACATTGAGGAAGGAGAAAGCACCATACACGTCGTGCAACTGAGCGATAACGATGGCGGTCTCACGATTCAGCACGAAGAAGACACCTGGTCTCTTCCGAACAGACCCGGAACGCAAACGCTGACCATCCCTGCCGGAGAGCAGACGCTCTCGCTTTATAAGGACGGCTCTTCGATCGGCTCCCTACCGATGCTCACGGTACCCCAAAGCGTAGAAATCGTGACCGTTTCTGGGGAAAGCTATATCCTCGAGCAGGTAGACAACAACATAGATGCGACAGAACAAATGCGATTTTACAATCGGACAGACGCAGAGAATGTAACGGTATACGGTTCCGGCAGCGCTGCGATTTGGAGTGACGATCATCCGCAGCCGATCACAACGATGCCCCCGGTCTTGGGGGTCGTCATCGGAACGCAAGATCTCGATTTCAACATGCCGGTAGACGAGGCTTTTTTGCATACGTTTATCGTCGAGCGACCGAGCGGTCTATACAACCTCTTTCATTTTCAGCCGGCGTTGCCGCACGCCGCTTTGGAGACTCCGGTACCCAACGCGACAGTTGAGGAGCAAAGCCTCGTACAGGAGACGCTGCAAAATCCTTCCTACAGCTCCACAACCGGATATATGTACTATCCTGTGCAAGATCCGATCAGCGTATCGAATTGCGCGTTCATTACCGATATAGAAGTCGAAGTCCAAATCGGACACGAACAAAACGAGGATCTAATCATTCAACTCATCAAACCGAATCTGGAGTCGATCGTACTCAAAGACTTGGGAGAATCGTTGGGTAGCGGCACAGCGCTGGTGGGAAGCTTCCCGTCAGACTGGACGCCGTCGGAGTCTTTCGAGTCCTTGTTGTCGGATGTAGGAAACGGTACATGGGCTCTCGACATATACGACACGTCTCCGTATCACCCTGCGGGCAACTTTGAAGCCTGGGGGCTCTCGTTTCACTGCTATAACCCTTAATCCAACGAGCGCTTCATGATCTTTTTCCTTTTTTCTTGTGTGGGATCTACCGGAGAACCCGGGCCAGTGGGAACCTCCGGTGCTTCCGGAGAAATGGGCTCTGCCGGTGAAGACGGCGTGGACTCTCCGTGTCAGACCCGAGATGAATTCACGCTGACTTTTCGCCCACCCGAATCTCTCTTTTTACATTTCCCCAGCGATCCCGTTGTCATCGAAAGCGACAGTGAACACGCGCTATTTCACAGCTTAGCGGGATATGGTGCCGATATTGAATGGCTGGATGAGCACCGATTCTCCATCACGCCCAAAACGATCACCCCTTCCCCTTACACCTTGCTCTCACACGATGGCTGTCACATCCAAAGCAACGATTTTACGTTTGATGTACTCGAGGGAGAAAGCGAAATCGCCTTTTTACACCTAAGCGAGGAGATCGATGATATCGAAATCTCCATGGACGGTTTACAGGAAAATCTAGCGGCCGAGAGCGCGTCTCCGGTTCGCACGCTCACGGCAAAGGAGTATCTTCTCACCCTATCAAACGGATGGAGCCAAGAACGATCGTTACTCTTGGAGCCGGATTCTCGCTATCGCGCCGTCGTTCACCAATCAACGCCAATCGACACGATTTTTACGCATACTTTTACAGCGGACATCAGCAATCCCAATCTCTATCTACGCCTCAACGTCTTCAACACGCTGCCTACCTCGATTTCTCGATATGAGATGGACTCAACCACCATCTTCTCTCCCGTCGATGCCCTCGATTCCGACTCCTTTGAGGTCTTCGCACAGTCCTTTCTGTTCGGTATCGGTTTGGATGTCAATCTCGATGGAAGCCCAGACTATACCTATGATGCCTCGTCGGTTCTCCTCTATCCGAGTGAGGTGGTCGAATTGTATGTCTACGAGAGTCAGACGGTTTTGGATGCCCCCAAACTACTCTTTTACTTTCCTGCGCGCGAGAGCTATTCCAATATATTGGAAGACTGGGTCGCTTCTACGGTAATCGTACAGGCCGATTCACCTCCACCAACCCTTACGGCCACAGCCACTTTGGAGGCGACCCATGCGCTGTACGAATATGACGGCACATTGGATCTTTTGTCCTCGACATCGGCCGGGACGCTACCGGTATCCAGTCCCGACGAAGGGGGTGGTATAACACCGGATGGCAGCGCTTGGGAGTGCGGTTCGACGGCATGTATATATGCCGTCCAACAAGACATCGCCGTCGAGACCTGTGAGAGTCTCTCCATGCTCCAAGTCGCTTTGTCTTTTCAGCATCCATACCGAGATGGGGATTTGGGTATCGCTTTGTTGGCTCCCAACCAAACCGTGTACGAACTCAAAGGCGAAGACCAAAGTTGGTCTCCTCTCTCCAACCCACCCATCAATCAATGGACGATCGGAGAGGACATTTCACCGTCTACCTCCTTTGCTTCGTTGTATGGCAACAGCGGTGCCGGTACTTGGAGTCTCTTGTTGTGGGACGACTATGATGATAGCGCGAACCTCAACCAAGAACTGATCGATGCTTCTCTTCTTCTGTGGTGTGAGTAAAAGAATGTGCTATAATCATCGATACTGATTCCCACTGTTACGCTGGAAGAACCTTGATCACCAAAAAGATCGTCAAACTTTCCCCCGACATGAACGTCGAAACCATTAACAAACAGAATGTTCGTGAGTTTCGTCCCGTTCACTTTGGTCCACTTCCAACCTCCGAAGAGACCGAGACCGAAATCACGCCACAAGAGGCGCGTCGACAGCGCGCACGCGAAGAACGCGCAACGAGAAGAGGTCGCACACCGACCGATCAACCACCGGAACAACCGCAGTCGTCGCCCAACCGTTCCCAAAGACAGACAGCGAGAGCCGAACGGGATAACCGAAACCGAGGCAAGCGATTGACACCGGCCGAGCGGCGGCAAGCCCGTGCGGAACGACGTTCCCGTCGTGGACGCGGTGCTTCTCCGGCCGAAAGTCGCACCGAAGCCAAGAAAGAACAAGTAGCGGAACGCACCTCCAACGCATCGCTCGACGTCATTGAGTCTCTCTTGCAAATCTTGCTCTCAGAGGTTGCGCACCATCGAAACCAATGCAACGATACCCGACTCTTCCGCATTTATGAGAAACGGGTGCTCGGACGAATTGGGAACGCCTGTGAAACGCTCAAAGAGCTGCCGAATACCGTGGATGCGCAGTTGCAGTGGGTGCAACAACACCTTCTCCCCATCCTCAATAATTTCGCGCAATACTATTCCAAAATCTGTAAGAATTTGCAAGCCCAAACAGATAAGAGCTATCGTCAAGAACTCGAGCAATGGCTGTTCAAAGACATATCCGATCAGTGTCGTCAACTCGGCTGGTTTGAGATTCAACAGGTATACCCCTACCGAGAGAAATACGACGCCAAATATCACAAGCAGTCTCGTTTGGTCAAAGTGGAGAAGACCTTGCACGACTTCGTTTTGGAGATCCGTCAAATCGGCACAATGGATCCCGAAAGTGCGGACTTGGTACAGCCAGCCCAAATCGTAGTCGGCGTCGCCATTAGCTAGAACGCTCGATGGTGCGCGCCACGCGAAATCCGATGATCTCTTGTCGCCTGGAGGGAAAATCCTCGGCGCGCGCCGACACTCGGGTGCTCCATGGTCGATACCGAAAACTTCCGCCTCGCAATACGCGTTCTTCAGATTCACGATCTTCATGAACCGGATCGACTATCGATTCTTCGGTGTATTCTCGACCTTCCCTGTCCCAAACCCACTCATATACATTACCGCTCATATCGAAGAGCCCAAAGCCATTTGGCTCTTTTTGACCAACGGGTTGTGTCGATGCCTGGCTGGTTCGTTCTTGCCAAACATCATCGGCCTGATCGGTACCCGCGTACAGAAACCCTTGGTGGGCACGCGCAGCGAATTCCCATTCCGCTTCCGTTGGCAATCGATAACCATGGGCGTTGCGATTCCACTGAACCTGCTGGGCGAGAGAATCTATGGAATCATCGAGGTCCTCCCATTCTTCATCCTTTGGACGATTCTCCCAATCTTTGCTCTGCTGCTCAAGTGCCGCAAAGAGACGGTGGGGAAAGATATAAGCGGGCTCCAAACCATCTCGTTCGCTCAGGCGATTGCAAAAAACGATGGCGTCACACCAATTGACCCACTCAACGGGGCGCGCCAGACCCCGGAAAAAGCTGGGATTGTATCCCATCACCTCCGTCCATAATAACTGTGTGACGGGATGACAAAAGATTGAAAATCCGGTTGAAAATTCAACCCGATGGCGGGGTTCCTCGACCTCGTCGTCAGCCAGGTGGTCTTTGTCGAGTGCACCCATATAAAATGATGACGGACGGCAAAAACGCATCGCACAAAGTCTTTCTTGTAGAAATACGCGCTCCGTAGTGTTGAGAGAAGTCCTTCGCCCATAGGTATCGAAAAAGAATGCATCCAGTATCCCCTGACGCAATAGGGGACACGCTTCTTTCTTATCGAGAATGGCACGGCACAAAGCGCGCATATGCGAGACATCGAGAATCGGATCCGCTTTCCAATGTCCATAGCGATCCCGTTGAAAGAGAGAGAGTAGGACACCGAGGGAAACGCTCTGAAAATCTACGTTCGTACCCTGCTCCAGCGCAAACAGCAGTCCCTCTCTCTCTTGTAGCGCGCGCTTCGGATGATCAGATACATAGGTGTTCCAAAGAGGAAGGTATTCTTTTTGGTGATGGGTCATCGTTCCTCCTGCCCCGACGAGACGTTCTTAAAAATCACAAAGATAGGGCTCCTATATCGTGTTAGGAATGAAAAAGTGCAGAATTGCAATTGGAAACGTATAATATGGTTTATACGAACGTCGTATGTTGAGACCGTAGGAGATAAACCGTGATGCGCTTTGCCCTCGTGATGATGGGAATATACTGTGGCTGCTCTCAGAGTGACAGCAAAGAAGACTCCGGGGAAATCTCTGAGGCGCCCACCCATTGCGACGCGGGAAACTACACGACACAATTAAGGGTGTGGTCTCAATCCGAAGAAGAAACCTTCGCCGAATCTCAACCGCTGTGCGAAACCACCTTCGAAGCCACATTTTTGGAGGGGGGTGGCTTTCAAAGCACGGGCATATGCGAATTTGAACGAAATGGCGAAACCCGACAAATCGATTACCGCTTATCCGGCCAGCACCAAGGAGACACCGAATACGGTGGGGAAGTCGTCATGACCCGTCGCAATGGCAACGAGGAGTCGAGCACGTTTTTCGGGCATTGTGCGCAGCAGACGGACGGTATTGATCTCCGCTTCGATTGGTATATCCTCTTGGGTACGCCCAACGGTTCGCGCGAGCACCACGGTGCCTTGAATTATCCCATACAAGAATGAGCGATTCTTCGTGTTTCCAAGGGGAATGGGCTATATGTGGAATACAGAAAACAATCCTTGACCGAGGCTGGTATGCGCTTTCACGAAGACATTCACGGTATATTCTTTGATGATCTCGATATTTTTGGGGTTTTGCACAATGCGCGCTATCCGCTGCTTATGGAACGAACCATCGGGTCTTTTTGGAAAAAACTCGGATTTGGAGGTCTCGTCGACCTCAAAAATAACCCCGATCAATTTCACTTGGTTCGAGTCAATCACTTCGAATATATTCGTGCGGTGGAAGGAGTGGACGAGGTACGGTGCCGTATTTGGGTCGATAAATTGGGGCGTACATCACTCACCTTCGGGTTTGCCTTGCTGCCTATCGATGAGGATCTCCCCTATTGCACCGGCTATCGTGTACTCGTGTGCGTAGACCAGCGTTCACGCACGCCGCGACCGTGGTCGACAAGCTTCCGGGACAAAGTGCACCCCTACTGCAAGAATGAGCCGGAATCGGTAACAGGATAAAGCATTCCATGTTAGGCTCTAAACAGTTATCGTTGTGGGAGACACTGTGGACATCAAAATCAGCTTAGAGGCCAACGCAATCATGGAGCGCGGTCATTTGGAAGCTGAGGGTAACAATTTTATGGCCGCCCAAGTCGCCTATGAACAGGCCCATGATCTATATCGACAAGAAGAAATTCCAAGTGGTCAAGCCAATGCACTAAACAGCTTGGGGATCCTCAGCCTCGAAAAGCACGATTTCACCGCAGCGGAAAACTATTTTTCTCAAGCTTTGGTCATTTATCAAGGCTTGAAAGACAAAAAATCCGAAGGACTTCTTCTCGGAAATCTAAGCAACGTCGAGATGGCAATGGGGAATCTCGACGAATCCTTAGAACACACACGCATGGCGCGGGATATTCAAGCATCTATGGGTGACAAACTGCAACTCGTCCTCACATTGGGTAGTCTTGGGGATCTTCTGGTCTATACCGGCCAACACGACGAAGCCGTCAATACGTTATCGCAGGCGCATGGATTGGCGCAAGAACTTGGTCACCCAAGACTAGAAGCCTTTATTTTGGAGCACTTGAGCAATGCATCGCTAGACCTCTTTCACAAAGAGGAGTATCTGAAACGAGCGCAAGAAATTTACCTGACACACCGCTACGAACACGAATACCAAACAACCTGCGCTCACCAAGCGACAATCGACTACCGAAACGGAAATTGGGAGTGCGCCGTAAAGGGTTTACGAAACTGCCTCGCATTTTTTGAAGATTCTGCACACCCCATCACGGACTACACCAAAGCTTGGCTCGCTTTGGTGTACGGAAGATTGCAAAAAGCCGCTGAAGGAAGAGATGTTTTGAGTGGTCTGCAAGGTTACTACACCGCTCCGTGTTTAGAGCGTCTGAACTTTTTACTCGTGTACGCAGAAGCTTCACTGTACTGCAATTTTCAAGACGGGTGCGACAGCACCACCGAGATTGAGCAACTGATCGACACGCATCAAATACGGCGATATCCCATGAGCGAGATGTTTCAAAGATACCAGCAACTCCAGTCATTACGAGCCCAATGGTCATAACGCTTCACGGGTCATCAAAGGTGACTCAACCGCAAAAAAGGCGTCCTTTTGGACAATCGTGTTGAAAAAAGACGGAGGTACATTATTCTGAACGGAAATCGAATCTGAATGTTCGCCACCACCATCCTTGATACAGAGGAAGCCATGCTCGACAGTGTTCTGTTACAATTGATTTTTCTCGTCTTCATCACATGTCTGTGTGCCTATTTGGCAAGCCGACGAAGTTTTACGTTTCGAAAGAGTCTCAATTTTTTAATCGACCCCGGTACCTTTGCTGGTGAGTCAGAGACGATGGATAAAAAACAGTTTGGTGTTGGCATACTGCTGACCTTAATTGGTCTGCTCACCTTGGGTGGTATCATTTCGGTGTTGAACAATGCGCTTTCAGATTACCTCTACCGCGCAAAATTACAGCGAATTGAAGAGAGGCTCGACGGCGCGTTTGAGATACCCTCATATAGTTATAAGGCGCGGCAATATATAAAAAAACACGATTTAATATCATCGTCTCGCGGATACACCATGGAGGATTTGGAGTTTGAGCTCGAGATCTACCGAAAAGATATTTTGGACTCGATCAATATGCTCCACGGTTTTCGCGTTCGACAAGAGTTTAAACACAAGTACATCGCCGTCGAACAACTGTATTCAAACCGTTCCTATGGTACACTTTTGCAAAGGAATAATCCGATCACCGTGGTGTGCACTCTGCCGCTATCGGCTCGTTATATCGGTCATTTTTCCCATATTTTGGCACAGAACACCGACGCCAATTATATCTCAAATGATTTCTTTGACGGTGGCCATTTGGATACCGAGCGACGGATGAGTTTTACCATTCATACGGCCAACCAAACGCTGTCGAACTCCCAAAACCCTGCTCACAACGAATTTTTGCAAGATTTGAACGCGTTAAACCAAAGGACGAAACAATTCGTCTATATCGGCTATACCCGCAATGAGAGCCATGCCTTAGAGGTATTTTGTGCAGACAATGGTGCGAAAAGCGATGCCGAAAACCATTGCTCTCGAATCGATCGGTTTACGGAGCATTTGGATGCGCTGGAGAAACGACTCCGCTCGCACGGACACCCCCCTCTCCTTCGTGAAGCAGACAGCATCGACAATCCCATTCACATCGCCAATGCCATACATATGCGCTTCAACAAACCGACTGTTTTGATATTGGTGCCATTGGATGTTCTGCTCCAAGAAAGCGAACTCGACTATTATATATTTTTAAAGGAGGTACGCGATTTTGTACGGGATATCACCCATGATGAATCAGAAACAAAGCGATAGTCCTTGGACAACAACCCAACAATTCGTGCGACTCAAGAGCATATCTCATCTCTAGAAAGCGCGCAGTTTCCTCTTTCCGGCCTCCCACTCCGGAAAGATACGGGCCACTTCTGCCCAAAAAGCCCGACTGTGATTCATATGACACAGATGTGCCAATTCGTGGGCAAGAACATATTCCAGCACCGGTGGCGGTGCTTGGGCGAGGCTTTTATGAAGACGAACAATCCCCCGTGTACTACACGTTCCCCACGTCGTCTGACCACGACCGAGGCGAATCGACTTCGGTTGTCGTTGTAGATTGGATGCCCACTTCTCCGACAGCGCTTTCGCCATGGCCAAGGTTTGATCCGCGACCCAATCTTTGAGACGCTCTTCCAAATCGCCCCGTGTACGCAGCATCGGCGGGTAGGATACCCGAATCACATCTTGATCCACGAAAATACAAACCCAGGCTTTTTTACCCTCTTCCTCTACAACGTTATACCAAGTGCCGCGAAAGAGAAAGTAGCGTCCATTCTCTCGCTCCACCAACCCGCGCTTGGCAAATTTCGTTTGTACCCGCGCTTCATTCTCTTCGATCCAGTCGACGTTTTCCCAGTAAAACTGGGCGGCATCTCGCAGGCTAAAGCCTTTGGGCAATGTAAGAAACACACCGTTGGGTTTCACGCGAATCGACATCCGCTTCGCGCGCTTTGAAGGACGAATCTGCACCGTATCCGGCAACGCACTATTCCCGATAAAAGGCACCTTGGCAATTCCCATCATCGATGACCAAACGATCAATCCCGTTGAAATCCAGTTTCAAGTCTCCGATTTCCTCCTCGAGATCCGATAGATCCAAACCGCTGGCCTGACATCCGCCCCCCTGCTCCGTACCATCGTTGTACACGGTCTTGCAACCGAGATCCGACCAAACCACGTTGTAAAATATGACTTCTTGCTGGCCAGCCACCGCGGACTGAACCACTGAAAAGTCATAGAGAAGATTCGCTAAGAACTCACCTCCGGATACCGGTTCGCGATACCGAAAAAGAAGCTGTCCGGTATACCGGAAATTCTGCTGCTCATTGATCGCAATTTCGACCTCATAGTCGCGGCCATCACAAGTCGCATCACCTGCCCAAAAGCCATCCAGTGTATCTCTATCAGACATACAACCGAAAACCAACATCAAAGCAATCATTCGTGTCTCCATTCTTTTCGACCAAATCTACGGTAAGGAATATATAGAATGTGACAAACATTCACAAATTCTCACCTCATTTTCCACAAATATATTACATCTTCCACGGTACCATGCCCTACACCTGTCCCCAGTGTAACCATCATCCAATCCAAGACGAATGTCCAAAATGTGGCTGGAAAGAGCAGCTCATTACACCCAAAGACATCCGTCAAACAGCACCACCGCCCAGTTATCCCATGGCGACACTCGAAGCGACTGACTTTGAGATGGGCTCCGCGGCATCGGAAGCTGGTCGAGATCCGGATGAGGATCTCCACCGGGTCACCCTCACCTATTCA
>JAYYRF010000832.1:0-4439 GCA_036127535.1 Myxococcota bacterium
ACTGCAATACGGAGATTTATCTCACCAATGCAAGTGTCATTATCGATGGACAAGGAACCTCCAATCTTTTTGGCTATTCTATCAATTCTATCGGCGATCTGGATCAGGATGGATTGGAAGATATAATCGTTGGCGCACCCAAAAATGATGATTCCGACACCCAAGCTGGTTCAAGCTACATATTTTTCGGAAAAACGCTTCTTTCAGAACCAAATATCTCAGCCAACAATGCCGATTACATCATTCTTGGCTCCAATGAATACGATGAATCCGGCACATCGGTTTCGGGTGCCGGGGATGTCGATGGGGATGGGAAGCCGGACATCATCGTCAGTTCTTTCTCCAGATTTGGCGATTTATACCTCAACGGTGAAGTCTATCTCTTCCTTGGACGATCTTTAAATGATACGCGCATTTTATCTGTAGAAGACGCAGATTATCAGTGGTACGGGGAAGAGGCAGACGATTACGCCGGTACACCGGTTTGTTCTGCTGGAGATGTCGATGGCGATGGCTTATCTGACTTTTTTGTTGCCAGTTCCCGAAAGGGATACCTCATCCTAGGAAAAAGCGTCACCGGAAACCAAAGAAAATCGCTGGAAACCGCCGATCATCATTTTACTGTGGATTCAGAAGAAGAATTTCAACATATTGAATGTGGAGGAGGCGAAGATATTGATGGAGATGGGCTAGCGGATCTCCTTTTGGGTTCTTATAACGACCGTGCATACCTGATGTTAGGAAGTGACATTGTCGCTCAATCCAATATTGATTTGGATACAGCGTCCAGTGTTGTCTTTGAAGGAGAAGTTAGTGAAGATTATGCAGGGTACAGCGTCGCCATCACAAAGGACAGTGACGGTGATGGTAAAGCGGACTTTCTGATTGGCGCACCGGGTTATGATGAGTCCACCGGCAGAGTGTACCTGGTTTTGGGAAAGCAAATATCAGATGGTCAAACCTTTTCTTTATCCGAAGCCGCTTATCGCTTTACAGGAGAGAAACCCGGAGATCAAGCCGGCATGAAAGTCATCAGCATTCACGATGCAAACCGAGATGGGCTATCCGATATCGCGATATCATCCAATCAGTATATAAACGCAGATGGTCTCTATGTAGGTAAGGTATACATGGCTTTATCGAATCAACTCAACGAAGAGACAAACATTCCCTTGGGCGATATCCAGCATTCCTTTGTCGGTAATGTCCAAGATGAGGTTGCGGGTTCATCTATCTCCTCCGGAGACATAAACGGTGATGGTATATCCGACATCTTGGTCGGAGCACCGTGGAACAGCGTCACCTACTACGAAGGCGGACGCACATACTTAATGCTCTCTCAGTAGCTTCAAACAGGCTCTTCCAATGAAGATTATCATCAACCGTCTATTTCTCTTCGTCCTCCTTTCATTTCAATCCATAAAAAAGGTTTTCATTATGTATGTAATGCTTAATGCACTTATGTTTAGCACCGTTGCTTTGTCTCAAGAGCTTCCGAAGGACCTCTCTCCAAACAGTGTTGATTGCACCAAACTGCTAAAAAATATTCCTTCTCTAACGGATGCAAAAAGAACCATCCTACAAGAAGCGTGCAATAACTTTCAATACGAGATGATAGACGAAAGCGAATTTCGTTCTATCTATAACCAAAGTCTCGGCCTTGGGTCTACGTCTGTCAAAAATGAAAAAGATGCGACGACCGTTTCGGATAAAGATTGGAGCATGGCTAAAAACGAAACGAACCAGCCAAGAACCAACTATGCGGCACAGGCAACGAAGGATATCCCAAGCTATCTTGCAATGGGAATTGGAGCCGCGGGTCTTTCCTGTAGTGCGATGACATACAATGACTGGAAAAGCCAAGGAGGTGTCACAGAAGATCAACTTGGTATCAATCGGGCTTGTGTGATTGTGGGTGCAATCGGTATCACATCTGGCGCACTTCTAATGTTTCTGTCTAAAAAAGGCGAACAAACGAAGAAGTAGACAGTAAAAGACACAGGAAACTTTTTCCGTGTAGTACATCTAAGATATGACAAGCTTTACTTCGCTCTATAAAGATAGAGTATACAAAGATAAACTCAATGGAGAATTATGTTTATATATTCTATTCTGGTCGGATGTTGGATTCCGTCTACAGCCCTTGAAACGGAAGATGAGGCTATCGTTTCGCAATCATCCCAACCAAGTTCAGAACCATCACAACCAAGTTCAGAACCGTCACAACCAAGCTCAGAACCATCGCAACCAAGCTCAGAACCGTCACAACCAAGTTCAGAACCGTCGCAACCAAGTTCAGAACCGTCGCAACCAAGCTCAGAACCGAGTTCTGATCCTTCACAGACAAGCTTTGAATACTTCTCAGAGGTTACTTGTGGTTCAAACTATGACCTGTGGGAGATATCAGGAAGTGGTTCAATCAACATATTGGTCGATACCGTTTCTTCTAGCACCGTATTCGATCCGTTCTCGGGCGCCTACGAAGGCCCCAACGTTGATAATCTTACGCTGATTGGCGATGGAGATGATGAAAACGATTGCTCTTATCCGCCACCGAACTATGGTTGTCCTGAATACTCTGTCGAATACTCTGGAACCGCTTGGATATCTGTCGGTGGTTATGGTGACAACTGTAACTCAAGTGGTACAGGACAGTATCGGCTTCGGCTTGACGGTGCTGGTGCCGATACCGCAACATTGTATACGGGAAATACGAACTCGAGTAACTTTAGTTGGGTAAATACGGGAACATACACCACCACCATAACGGTTGGTTGTTGTCATCATGTCGAATATCAATCCAAAACATGCGATTCCAGCACGCTGGGAGATACCGTAAAGATTGGAGGCCCAACCAATGTTACCCCGAACACCGGTACGGCAACTCTATTACAAAGCGGTCAAGGGATGAGTGCAGAATTGTACTCAAACAACACCGAAATAGAGTGGAGTGGCGCAACGGGATGTGGCTGTGATACCGATGCTTCGTACTCTGTAGAGATTTACCAATGTCAAAACTAGTACGCTATACATTCGATCGTTAAAATCAGTTCGTCATCGTAACGCTCATCATCGACAAAGACCTCAAAGATCGATTCTCCAACATTTTGGGGAACATCAATCGTTAAAGAGGAGATATGAAAGGAAGACAATATAGCGATTGGGCTTTCACGTTTCAAAAAGGAACATTTGGTGTAAACCTTTTTTCTTCACGGTTGCTTTTTGTCTATTGGATTCGATGGCCGATACCAAGCATGAACATATTTGAATTGTCTGAAACGGCTCCCGAGGTTCGGGTACGGCCCTCAACTGTAATATTGCGTGCGCTGTTTATATAGGATGCTTCAATGAAAATAGGACCGATAGAATATCCCAATAATATTGAGAACTGATTTTTATAGATTGAATTTGCGATGCCGATCTCGTAGTTCGCATCTATATGTAATCGGGATGCGAATAAAGCGGAGAAATCAATACCAATGAGTGGATTATTCATCGGAAGAGAAAAGTAATACAGTTCGACTTCGTCTTCCCAAATATCTTGTTTAAACAACATGATATCTTCGTAGGCAACGCCGATTCGAGCACCGATGTGAAAAGAATTTTCGTCTTTCTCTATGTAGTACCGGGGGATTACGACCAATGAAGCTTCCGTATTCCAATCGTTTATTGGATTGGGAAGTTCCGGGAGTGATACAGAGTAGAGACTTGATCGGACACGAGTCTCTAGTAGCAGGTATTGCTTCAGAATCGGTACGAATCTATGCAAAGAAGCACGCGCTCGTAACAATACCCCGACTGTAGAAGCAGAGGTAGAGCCCGGCATTTGGTCACTAAATATAATGGTTGAATCATATAGAGGTCCTCCGGTCAAATAGGAGATTTGCTCATAGCTATATTTCCCCACGAGGCCCCCCCCGGAGATATGCAAAGTAGGAATATCAAAGGGGAACGGGGGTGGCTCTGGCTTTACCCGCGCCACTCTTTTTGTGATTGCCCCATCAAATTTTGCTTCTGGAGCACGGTATGTGACCTCTCGTTCTTGTATCGCCAGAAAGCGTTCTTTTGCGACTTCAAGTATCGCGCTCGCGGTCTTTTTCTCTAATTCCTGAATGCTTTCTCCTTCCGTATCTGTAGAAGCAATCTCTTTACTTCCCTTTCGAAGGTCGTACACGAGAATATCTACAACATACAGAATCGTCATATTGCTGACGTCAGTGGATACCAATATCTCAGCATTTTGTTCCTTTGCTACTCGGATTTGACAAGCCAACTCGCACTCTTGCGTAAGTAGCGTCACATTTATTTGGTATGTTTCTTCCAGCGTCTTAGCAATGCTTTCACTCAGCACTTTTCCTTGCCCTTTCTCCAAACCGGTCGCGATTCCAACAACAATGGTTGGTTCTGCGGCCATTGCCGGAGCTGAAAACAATCCAAGG
>JAYYRF010000833.1:0-4411 GCA_036127535.1 Myxococcota bacterium
AAGAAAAAGCGACTGCTTCCCATCAAAAAACCCCAGGGTGAACCCGTCAAGCTCAAGGGGCACCGGAAGAAAATTAGTGACATTACTTTTTCGCCCAACGGACGCTGGTTGGCGACGTGCAGTTTCGATCGAACCATTCGAATTTGGGATGGCAAGAAGGGAATCCAAAAGGCGGTACTGTTTGGTGGACATCGTAATCGTATACGAAGATTGACGTATCGGATTGATGGTGAGCAGCTGGCATCGGTCGGCGATGATGGAGGCGCCCGTCTGTGGGATATGAAAACCGGGCGGAGAATGTTTCGGCTATTGGGACACGAAACACCGGCTACACATGTATGTTACTCACCCAACGGTCGGTTTTTGGTCACCGCCGCCGAAGATGCAACCGTTTTTATTTGGAGTGTAGAAACCGCGGAGCGAATCCTCAAATTGGGACCTTACGACGGTGGTATTAGCGATATTTGCTTCGATAAAGAGGGAATGTGGATCGCCATTGCCCACAAGAATCGAGTCGATTTATGGGATTTGAATCGGAATGAACGAAAGGCTTCCTTTCTCGCAAAGGGAGACGCGTTGCGAATCCTCAGTACCCAAAAAGGAAATTTGATCATCGGGGATGACCGCGGGCTTCGTATGATCGATCCCGGTTCTGGTGCCCATCATCTTCAGTTCCGCGGCCACTACAAAGGGATTACCGCTTTGGCTCTCGATCCGGGTGGCTCCTCACTGGTCAGTGCGGGGATCGATCAAACAGTGCGGGTGTGGGAGCTCCAAGATGCGCAGTTGCATTGGACGTTTGATATGCGAAAGACGGTGCGAAGACTCTCGGTCAATAAAGCGGGTAGTATCGCCATGGGCTTTGATGAGAGCTTTGCCATACTGTTTGAAATGGGGCGTGGGGTATGAGCATTTCAGACACCATCATAGGGCTTATTCACGAAAAAGGTCTTTTGATATTGGAGCAGCCCTATCGCCTTGAAGGGTTTTTGAAAGACCTGCACCCAGATGAGGAAAGGGACGTTTTTTTAATGTCAGAGTTTATGTTTTGTGGGATGTTGGATCGTGTTCGACGAACCCAACCCAAGTTAGATTCTGAAATACAACTGATTGTCCTTCAATTTGCTACGATGACCGGAATCGCAGTAAATTACTCGGATTGGGCGGTGGAACGCTGGCTTAATATCCTTCCCAAGGAGTCCTATTGGGCTCATCAAATCCCTACAACTCCTTGGACGGGTACCCTCGAAGAACTTTTACGGAATTGAAAACGACAATCTTGGATGACGTTATGAATTTATTACCCTTGTTGCTCTTTGTTCTTTCATTGGCGTTGGCGCTTGTTTCCTTGTATTCATGTGTCATACAAAACATTAGAATTAGAGGATTGCTGCACGCAGCGCGTATCAAACCGGAGAAGAATAAAGAGTACTGGAAGGAGTTGGCTTCTGTATCGAATCACTTCTCCCTCATCCACGATCAAACGCTTGGATTGAGTCGGAAACATTTAGACAGCGCGCTGTCCGCTTTTGGATGGGTTCATTTTAATCCGATACCATCTTTTGTAACGAATCCATTTTTGATCGTTTCCCTCACGTGTGCATCGTCTTTACTTTTCTACGAAGGGGGAGACTCGACCATGGCTGTTTTGGTCGTATCGGTCGGCGTGATTATCGGTGCTTTATTGACATCGTTGTCGTCTTGGCTCCACGAGAGGGGAAGTCGCGTCTTGCTGTCCGTTAAGAACCGTCTGAGCAGCAATTGGGGAGAGGATCCCCATTCTGCGGTGCAGATTCAAAAAGAAAACGCCATGATCTTGGTCAAGCTCTTGAAAAAGTTTTCTGAAATGCAGCGTGCACAATCCGGAGCGCTGGAGTCCGTAGAACGTTCCCAACGTGTCATTCAAAATTTAGGACCCGACATCAAACAGGCGCTCCAAGAATCTTTGCAGGCGGAGATACGTCCGGCCTTTCAACAGTTGACTTCGATTGTCGAGGAGAACAAAATCTACACCCAAAAATTTGTCGATGCCGCAACGGATAAGCAGGTGGAAGGCATGGAGCGTTTGGTCGAGTCGGTCGCGGAAGGAATCGAACAAAGCATTGGTTTGAACCTGAAAAACACCACAGACTCCTTTATCAACTCGGTTCGTCAGCAAGAACATGCACTGTCTCGCTGGGGGCGTTCCGTTGAGAATGTATCCACTTTGGTGGAGAATATTGAAAAGACTGCCCAAACGTTATCCGTTGGGGCGACGCAAATGGCTCGTGCCGCTGAACCCGTCGAAAATGCATCACATATCTTCTCCCAAGCCGCGAGTAACCTTCAAAAAACACTTCCGTCGATCGAGAGTGTGTCTGAGTCTTATGTACAGGCACAATCGG
This sequence comes from Myxococcota bacterium, assembly GCA_036127535.1. Classification (GTDB taxonomy): domain Bacteria; phylum Myxococcota_A; class UBA796; order UBA796; family UBA796. The sequence continues at coordinate 2,385 of JAYYRF010000833.1, forward strand.
TGCTAGAGCAAGCCCATGTATCTCTTCAACGAGGAACCGATAGTTATTTGGAAGCGAGTACGCAGATTCGGGACATGGTGGAGTCGTTGAAAGAGACGCAAGCCTTGGCCGTTCAGCGAATTGCGGAGGGGGTTGATGAAGCCTTGCTGGGGACGATGAAAGAAGCGGGAAGTCAGCTGCAAAAAATCAATGCTCAGCAAAACCAAAGCTTAAAAGCATGGCAATCTTCGGCGGAGTCCGTGCAAAAAACGGTCGGACAGCTCCACGAGACCGCGCAGCAGGTGGCTTTGTTTACGGATAAAATCAAGGAAGCCACCGAACCGAGCGTACGAGCGGCGGAGTCCTTCACGTTTGCCGCGAATAAACTCGACGAGCTGATTCCCAAAATCTCCGATACCGCACATGCCCATGAAGCGTCAAAGGAGGCGCTGCAACAAGCGTCCCTCACGCTGCAAAAAGGAACCGAAAATTACGCCGAAGCAGCCAATGTGATTGGAGATATGATTAAAGGCCTTCAAGAGAGCCAAGAGAAAAATATCCTCCAAATGGAGAAAGGCATCGATGAGACCCTTTCCAACGTTCTCTACAAAGCGTCGGAAAATTTCAGCGTAACGTTACAGCGCAGTACCGAGCATTTTGAAGGTAGCGTCAACCGAGCTTCAGAGGCGCTGATGGTTAATGTAAACACCTCTTCGGAATCTTTGGTCGACTCGGTTGAGGGTGTAAAAGAGGGAATGAGGTCTTCTACCGTAGAATTTTCTCAAACCTTGCGCTCATCCTCGTTGGAGATGAAAACGATGATGGAACACTTCTCTGTAGAGATGCAAGGTATCCTCTCCGGTTCCCGCGTCTCTCTCAAGCAGTCCTTAGAGCAGGCCAGTCATACACTCTCCTCGTCCTTAGAAGAGGCCAGTGAGCAATTGGAAGAGACGATGGGGCGTGCGAGCAATAAAATGGATGCTGTTCTACAAAAATCCTCCAGAGACTTCTCTACGTCCATGATCAGTTCCCGTCAGCAACTGGTCGATTCTCTTTCGGCCGCAACACAACGTTTGGATCACAGCTTGCGGTTGTCCGTAGAATCCATGACCAAGTCCTGGCAAGAGACGGGCTCGAATCTAAGCGAAACCATCTCCTCTGTTTCGCAAAGTCTAGAAGGTACCGTTCAAAATGCGGGACATCGTCTTTCCGTGCAGCTTGACAATGCTTGCATCGAACTCGTCAACTCCGCGCAGGTCGCTTCGGATTCTATCCGAGGGGGTGCAGAAGATGCGAAGGAGCTCTTGAGCAATGTTGGTGGGGCGTGGCAAACATCCGTAACATCTGCTGGGAAATCCATACAAAATGGAGGAGAAGAATTGGAGCGCTCGTTGAGTAAGGCGGGGGGATTGCTGCTGGAATATGCCGAACAGTCTGGGAAGTCCCTCGACGTGGGCTCGCAACAGGCACAACGGAACTTGTCCAGTATTGGGGCGACGTGGCAAGACTCCATTAAAAGTGCCTCTTCTTATCTCTTGAGTAGTTCACAAAGTGCCGCCAAAGAAATCAAAATGGCTGGTAAGTCGGTTTTGGATTCTTCTCAGCAGTCGTCGAAGCAATGGGAAGAATTGTTGGCTCTTTCTTCTCGGCAGTTCCAAGAGGCGGTGCAAGAAAGCACGCAGACTTTGGATAAACAGAATGTAGAGAGTCTTTCGCGCCTGCAGAATGCGACGACCAATCTGATCACCGCCTTCGACGAATCTTTTCAAAATTCGGCGGAGCGTTTCGAACTGGCTTCTCGCAACAGTGCCAAGGCATTGGACTCCCAAAGCCAAACGAGTGCAGAAATATTAGAGCAGTTGAGCAGTGGCGTATTGGAGTCGATCGAGCGGAGTACCGGAAAATTGGTGCAAGATGTCGAGGGTGCCGGACATTCCCTTACCAATGCCGCGAATCAGGCTTCGGATTCCCTTAAGATATCTTGTGAAAGCGCGGGACTGTATTTGGACGAAAGTTTAAAGAATTCAACAGATATGCTCGTCAAATCC
>JAYYRF010000834.1:0-18900 GCA_036127535.1 Myxococcota bacterium
CAAGTTCATAGGTATAGTTGGTCAAGCACCAAGACCCGCTAGAGCCTGCAGTCGTTGGTATTGGGATCTCTGAGGGTATTAGAGCGGGGATGACCTCTGAAGCGGAGTCAAAACCGGTTGGCGGAATGTCAAGCAAAATGGCATTTTCAATATTCTCCCCTGCAGGGATGTCCGCAAGAGCGAAAGACAAGAGAAGTAAGAGCATGAAGATTCCTGTTTTAGTAGCATACTAGCATGATATCTACCTATTTGCTTTTGGGGACTTTGAGAAGCTTTTTACAATTTTAGAAATATCGATGTGACTTAGATGCACAAAGTGACAACCGATTTTGGAACACGCTTCGCCATCGGTATCGTACCGATCTCCGACATACAAGAGCTCATTTGCATATACGTTGAGTTGCGCACACAGTGCGTACAACGCATCGGGCAGCGGCTTGAATGCTCCATATGCTCTTGCGTTCAAAACACAAGTCCATCCCTCCTCGAATCGAAGCACTTTTAGTTTTTCAATTGCGGGATGATCGCTCAATACCGCCCTCGGTATTTTATGTTGATCGCATGCTTGAACCAACTGTTTCACCGCGGGATGTATTTCTATATTTCTATACATCGTGTTGGCAATGTGATCGACATCTTGCAGTGTGATAGGAGTGGAGAATCGCAAACGCAGATCGCTGTCGAGTTTTTCATTCAAATGGTGGGTGCGAAATCCTCTGAGAAATGCGCTGGAGTTCTTCAGGGCAAGCATCTTTGGAATGGCTGATGGGTATTGTAGCCAACTCAGGTGAGGAATGGTTGCAATCGTATTGTCTAAATCGAATGCAACGGCTTTTAGTAACATAAAAAAAACCAAAAATATATTGACGAAGGAATTGAGATATACTATACTTCAAAGGCTTTGAAAAGCTATAAACAAGCTTTTTACTTCAAAAACACAATCGAAATATCGTATTGTTACATACCTTGTGGTCAGATAGCTCAGTTGGTAGAGTAGGGGATTGAAAATCCCTTGGTCGACAGTTCAAGTCTGTCTCTGACCACTTTTTATTTTTTACATCGATGAGACGATTGGTTGGTACCCAGTATGGTGTTTTTACTTCTAGCGATAGCCTGTATACAAGAACCATGTGAACAACTCTGCACGGATATCAGTAACAAATTGGATGAGTGCTTAGTGGATTGGCCTGCGGATTGGTCTGACTTCGATGTGGTTCGCAAAGAGTACTTTCAGCAACGATGCCTCAATTTGTGGGCGGTAGAACGCTCTCAATTAGAAGCCAGAGAGCTCGATGATGCGTACGAGCAATGTACCGAAGCGGTACTTTATTTCGATAGCAATACCGAAACGTGTGACCATCTTCGCGCGACCTACTTAGCGGATCCGTTCTATTAATGGTTTTATCGAATGTTGATTCGGTATGGCATCAACATCCAAGTCGTCTCTTTTTGTACCGAAGGGGGCGGGAGAAAGGATGCTATCGAGGGTGGCTCGGTCGCCGTTTTTAGATCGCCAATTAAGGATGTAAAGGGACTTTCTCTTTGGTTCCCACCTTTGAATTGAATCAGATTAACCTTTCGTTTGGCCGTAATACCTGCTTTTTTCTTCGCATGTTCTATCGCGTCATAAAAACCACCAATCTCATCTACCAGTCCAACTTTTTGCGCCGACTGACCGCTCCAAACTCGGCCTCGTGCAATCTCTTCTACTTTCTCCATGGATAAAGAGCGTCCGTCGGATACCCGCTGCTTGAAGGTCTGGTACGTCGAAGAGATCAGGTTCTCCATTTTGTCTCGTTCGGTAGGAGTCCATGGTCGCGAAGTGGTTTGCAACGCAGCATTATTTCCTCGCTTATCTATTTCAACGTTAATACCGAGAAGATCATACAAGCGCTTGAAATTGAATTTACTGCCATATACACCAATACTACCGGTGATCGTGTTGGATTCTGCAAAGATGGTATCTGCTCCTGAAGCGATGTAATAGCCGCCCGAAGCCGCGACACCACCCATGCTTACGATCACGGGTTTTTGCTCCTGTTTAAAATTTTGTATGGCTCTCCAAATATCTTCCGATGCAAATGCCGATCCCCCGGGACTGTCAATGCGGAGTACCACCGCTTTGACTTGAGGTCGTTCTTGGGCTTTTTTGAACTGAGCCGCGATGGTTTTGGAACCGCATAGTTTATCCCCTCCCAATAAACCCGGCGACTGAGATTCCCCGCTGATGATCGCGCCATCGACATAGATGATTGCGATCTCGGGAAGGGCATCCCACACATCGGTGATGGTTCTTTCGCCGAAGGAGGTCACATTTGAATTTTTAAACTGCTCTTCCAGCGTTGACTCAAACTGATCCGGATAGAGTAATCCATCTACAAGTTTTTGTTTTCGAGCCTCCTCTGCCGTATAAGGCGCATTGTCGATAATCGCTTGCAATTGATTGGGTTTGAAGTTGCGACCGCGTCCGATTTGATCGGTGAAGTTTTTGTACACATCGTCCAAAAGTTTTTTATCCTGCTCTTGGGACGCGGGAGAAGATTCATGTCTTATGAACACTTCCGGTGCAGACTTATATTCAGATTTCCGTATAAACTCAGGTTCAACACCAATTAGATCCAAAGCACCACGAAAATACATTCTTTCACTGGAGAGACCTACAATACCCAAATCTGCACTGGGATGGAGATAAATTCTATCGCCGATGGACGCGAGGTAATACGCTGCATTGCCGCTGCTCTCTCCCAAGTAGAAGACCACCTGCTTTCCTTGCTTCTTTGCTTCTTTTAGCTCTTGTCCGATTTCTTCGAGTTGGGCAAAGGAAAACGGCAATCGATCTATATGGAGTGCGATCGCGCTTACATGTTTGGCTCTGGCCGCTTGGTGTAGCTTTCTGAGCAAAGAAAGATATTCCTCTGTTCGCGTCGAAAAGAGCCCTCCACTGCTGGAGTATGGAAAAGAACGATTCAATTCAAAAAGAGCGATTTGTTTTGGTTGAAGCTGAAACTTTGGCTGTGGCGCTTTGGACACATAGCTGATATTGTACGTACTGAGGGAGTCTTGGTTTTGCGTATAGCCTCCTCCCCACATACCCAGGTCGCTGTTGAGATAAATGCCACCGCCAAATTGTCCTGCTATGTCACTCTCTACCTTAATATCCAGGCCTTTGAGTGGTCGAAGCCAAACAACACCTTTGTATCGAGTCTCATCAGAGATTTGAAATTGCTCTGCTCCAATGTTGAATATCCCGTCAAACATGCGCAGACCCAAGCCCAACGTGGTTTTTGGGGGAGCCAGTTCATTTTTAGAGCCGATGTTATGCACAGACGCAGAAGCCCCAAGCCAAGAAGTGGGCCGAAACGAAGCACCCAGATCAAAACTGTTGTAGTTATCAGCATCGCTAAACGGGGAGTGCCATGTCCACAATGCACCGAGATTCATTGTATTCCCGAGCGGGATGTTTAATGCTGTCGCTGTACTCCACCAGGTGCCACTTTCATGATTTTGATAGTGGAGTCCGAACCCGAATAGAGAAGAAATTTGCGAATAGCTCCATGCATATTCTGTCGTATCGATGTATTGGAAATTAAGTTGACTTGAAGTGCCTTGAATAAAGCCCATGTTCGCTGGGTTGCTCCAAATTAAATTTGGGCGATTTTCGATTGCAGAGGATGAAGCGATATCGTTGGGACGTTCCATAGAAGGGGTGGCAATTGTGAGAGAACAAAGAAAAAATATCATATTGTATCATCCTTCGAAAGGTTTAAATATGATACTATATCACCTCATTCTCTTGACAGAACAACAAGTACAAATAAAATTCACTTGTTGTGAAGAATCGCGGAGTTTATCGTAGTGTATCGTGCCTTGTATTGGTCTAGCATCTTCTTGGTTTTGCTCTTTTCGTGGGAGGTCTCGGCAAAGAAACCGGACGCTTCTGTTCGTTATCCTTTGAGTGATCTTTTGGAGAGCACCTTTGACAATCGGATATTTAAAGAGTCCGATGTTGCCTTGCACGTAGTCAATATGAGAACCAAAGAAGAACTTTTTGCGCATGAAGCAGATACACCGTTGATCGCCGCCTCTGTAACAAAAGCCTTGACCGCGGCAACGGCGCTGCGGACTTTGGGCAGTACTTTTCGATTTGAAACCGGTGTTTATCGGGTTGGTGAGGTTGAGAACGGTGTCCTCAAAGGAGATCTGTACGTCAAAGGTGGAGGTGATCCTTCGTTGGAGGTTCATCATCTATGGAAGATTGCGCATGACTTGAGAGCAAATGGGATCTCTTCTATCGAGGGAAACGTATACTACGACAACTCTTTATTCGATGGGGACAATCTCCTGTATGGCTGGAATAAAGCAGTGGATATAGCAAACGGTCCTGCTTATTTCCCAATGACCTCTGCTTTGAGCGTTAATTTTAACTGTGTAGCGATTCGTGTGAAAGCAGCTAAAAAAGCAGGAGAAAAAGCCGAGGTTTTTATAGAGTACCCATCCAGCGACATCACAATCGATAACGAGGTAAAGACTGGAAAGACCTATGCAAGGCCTAGACTCAAGCTTTCTCGATCATACAAAGACCACGATCTTAAATTCAAACTAGAAGGAATAATTCCCCTCGAGAAAGAGTGGACCTATTATCGAACTGTACACGAGCCTTCTCGATACTTCATATCCCAATTCCAAGAAGTTCTCGCGCAAAACAAAATAGACGTCACTGGAAGTCATTCGACTAAAGATCTTCCAACAGATGCCGTCTTGGTGTATACGTATCGCTCTCCCCACCTCCATTCTTTAATATCGAAAATGAATAAAAACTCGCTGAACTTATATGCCGAGCACATTTACTTGATGCTCGGAGTTCATCAACAAAGCAACTCCAATGTAGTTGTAGAAGATTATTTGAGAGAATTGGGCGTTTTTTCCAACGGAACGGTTCTCAAAAACGGCTCGGGTCTCAGTCGCTCTCTCAAGCTCTCTGCTTCCACAATTAGCGCTGTTTTTTCAGATATGTATGATTCGAGATTGGTGGGGCCAGAATTTAAAAGTTCACTTTCCATTGGTGGAATCGATGGCACGCTTCGCCGTCGCTTCGCGGATCCGATTTATGCCGGCAAGCTGCGCGGCAAAACCGGAAGCTTAAACTATGTGTATTGTCTTGGAACATTCGTTCAGGGATATGATGGTGACACCTACGCCGTAGTAATTCTCATCAATAATCTCAAAGTTGGCTACAGCAAAGCACGAGAGTTGCAGAATGAAATCTTGGGCTATTTGCTAGATGGAGTGACGAAAAAGACAGAAACAGAATAAAATATGAAATGTGATTTGTAATCGATTGGGAATTTATCGATCGATCTGATATATCAGTAGGCAAGATTAAAAATTAACTTTTGGATTGGGAGAATACATGAGAAAACAATTAGGACTTATCAGTCTATTGTGTCTTAGTCCTATATCCCTTGCAAGTGCGAATGAAGGCTCTGACTTTGACAAAGAGTTAATGGATGTTGAAAACGAAGTAAATGCTCTCAAGGAAAGAGTGTTCCAGTCAAAGGCCACCTTGAAGCTTCTCAAAGAAATTATTGTTCAAGGAGCAGTAAGCGGTGCTAAGGCAACTGTTTGGCATAAAAATGAGCTTGGGAGTAGCTACATCATTGAGGGGGTTATCTATCTCGTTGATGATGAACCGCGGTTCTCCCGAAATGACAATTCCCCACAGCGTAAGCTGGATAAGGAAAAGGAATTCTCCATTCCGGAAATGGAACTAACACCAGGCCAACACTCGTTAGAGGTGAACGTGCAGTTGCGAGGAAATGGATTTGGACTCTTTAAGTACGTTAACAAATATACGTTTGACTTGAAAGCAACGACGAACTTTACCGCAAAGCAAGGTGATGATTGCCAAATATTAGTGAAGATAAGGGAGAAAAAAGGATTTGGGCTTTCCTTTTTCGATAAGCCCAAAATCGATTTTGAGCCTCGATGTCGTCAAATGAGTGATGTAGAGTAGGACGCAAAGAGGATGCTTGTACATTTAGTATTTGCTTTTTTTATCAATAGCGCGGCTGCGGCTCCTGGGGGAGACTACTCCCTGGATTCAAATCAGCGCCAAGTTGACGGTTTTGAAAAAGATTTCAAAATGATTCAGCAAAATTATACCAACCGTGTTGGTTTGCTAAGTGCTGCAGACGCAGAACAACTTTTTGACGATGGCTTGTATTCCTTCATGTTTGAACAATACGAAAAAGCCGCCCTTAACTTCTTTGCCCTTCAGATCGATAAATCATTTCAGGGGAAGCCAAATATGGGCTTTCAGTCAGATTGGTATCTGATAGAGAGCGCCTACCTGATGGATAATCTCTCAACGGCAGAGCAAGCTTGTCTCAAGATTATAGAAAGAAGAAATCATCCATTCTTTGGAGATGCCATCCGGCGAGTACTGGAAATTTACGGTATTCTCAATCAGCCGGACAAGTATCAAGAGATATACAACCAGTATGTTCTGACGGGTCAGGTCGAACCATCAGCAGAGATCAACTATTCGGTCGGAAAGAGTTTGTTTTGGCAAGGTCAAATTGAGGAGTCGAAACGCTCTTTGTCGGATATAGGCCAAGACAGCGATCTGTTCTTAAAGGCGCAGTATTTTCTTGGTGGTGTCCATGCGGATACTGGGGATTTCGAATCTTCTTTGGAGAATTTCACTTTGGTCGAAGATACGTTAAAGACCAAGGCTGTAAACGATAAGATTTTTTTGAAATCACCAGACATCGGTTCAGCAACACCTGAAGAACAAGAAATCTATGAGCTTAGTATCATTGCGCAAGGACGTGTGCTTCTCGAACAGGAATCCTTTGTAGAGGCCATCGAGGCTTACTCTCGTGTTCCGAGTACATCACCCTATTATCCGGATGTGCTGTATGAATTGGTTTGGGCGTATATCAAGCAAAAGCAGTGGGAGGATGCGGCTCGTCTAATCGAAGTATTTCTCGTCGGTTTCCCCGATCATGATTACGCGATACGTCTCAAGGTGATTCAAGGCGATATCTACATGAAGTCCAAACAGTATGAGTCCGCTCGGCAGGCCTACGAGAAAACGATTCGAAATTTGGAGTCTGTGCGTTTGGTTTTGGATCAGCTTTCCAAAGATCCGAGTGCAGCACTTGCTTTGTTTAACTCCCTCTTACAGGGAGAAGAATTGACCGATGACTTTGGACTTCCGGAATATGCTTTGGAAATGCTTCTGCAGGAACCGATGCTGCAGAGCACGCTGAAGATGAACTTGGACATACAAGAGCAAGGTGAGACCATTATCAAAACCGAGAAAGACGTAGATCTCCTACAATCCATCTTGGATTCTCGACAAAAATTAGGTTCCTTTCAACGAGAGAGAAAAGAACTTCTCAGAATTCGCGAAAGGGCTCTTCGAATTTTGGCCTTAACATTGGAATCGGAATTCGAGGTCTTGTTGAAAGGCTTAAAAGACGCTGACAAGAAGCGCGTTCGCGATATACGGGAGGCCTGGGAAAAAGAGAAAGCCACACTGCAAAATATCCTTTCAACGTCCACCGGCGGAGAACAGTTCATAGAAGCGCATCGAGCCCAAGTTCGATCTGTACAAGACGTCGCTAGACAACTCAGAACCGTTCTCCGAGAGAACGAAAAGGAGTTGACGGAGCTTGAAGCACTTCTAAGAGAGAAAGAAGTTCCGGAAGCGGACAGAGTAATGATTACTGAATTATTTCAGCGGTATGACCAAGAAGTGGCGGGAGTATGGGATCGGCTGGAAAAAGTACTGTCTGAAAATACAACCACGTCCATTATGGCGTACGTCGATGGTGGCTCGAAAGAGAGCATCCAACGATATAATTCTTTGATTGATAGAATGTGGCGTATACACGATCGTAAGCTTGCACCGCTATGGGCTAATTATCGAAAAAGAGATCGTTCGAAATACAAAGAGACATACCAAACCATTTGGTTTAAATTCCGAGCCAGGTATGCAGAAGTAAAATCATTCGAAGAACAATTAAATCTATCTGAAGCGAGCGAAGTCAATGTCGCACAAGGAATTCTACGAGAACAAAAAGATATTCTGCAGCAACTGGGGTTAGAGCATCAGGCTATTACCGGTCACGTCGATGCCATTAGCTTGGATGCCTCTAAAAAAGGATTTGAGATTGTACATGACAAAGTGACGAACAATGTGCTTCGTGCGGACTTGGGTATCGTTAAGATTGAGTGGAGTAGACTGCTGGATCAACAAGAGCTTTTTGAGCAGTTGACCAAGGAGAAAGAAGAGAAGACAACACGGCACAAAAATCGGTTTGAGTACATTGAGAGCAAATTCCCAGTCACAATTGATGCATCAACATCTGAAGATGCGAACATGGATGATGAGTAAATGTTGATATATCAATTGATACTACTGACGCTTCTTGTAGAGTATCCCGCTTTGGCGGATAACGGCTCTTCAGATTTTCCCGATGCCGTTGCGCAAGATGACGAAGAGGAAGAAGAGGAAGAAGAAGAGGAAGAAGAGGAAGAAGAGGAAGAAGAGGCTGAGGAAGAGAATGACGCCCCCCCGACAAATCCTGAACCGACTCCCCCTGAAAATACGCAAGATCCCGCTGAAGCCCCTCCGGCGGAAGAGAACGATTCACCGGCAGAGGAAGGAGAAAGCAATACAAATGCCTCTTCCGACGAATCTTCTTTTTCAGAATCGTCCAAGGAAGACTACATCTACTATCGATCCGGAATGGAGCGGTATGTGATGCGTTCAAAGGAGTTTGAACAGCAAGCCCGTAGCATAATCAGCCAGCGTAAACAGCAAGGCGAAGAGAAAATAGAGGCACAATACGGCGAACGCCTTTTATCAATTGAACAGAAGATTAAAGAAAAGTTAGAACCGTCTGCGCGAAACGAGTTTGAAGCATTTATCGATAAATATCCGAACAGACCTGAATCGGCAGAGATTATGATTCAGCTCGCTTGGATGTATTTTCAAGACGCGCAAGAAGAGCGTGATGCACGAATCGCACAAGCAGAAATGTCTGAAGAGGCAGGTGAAGAGGTCGATTTTGATTCTATTAAGCTGGATTACTCAAAGTCGATGAAGCTTTATTCTCACGTTATAGAGAACTTTGGTGATTCAGAGCATGTTGCGACCGCCTTATATATGCTGGGATACTGCCACAACGACGGCGACTCCGAATCGTTTAGCCCGAAGAAAATGCGAAAGTACTTTCGCAAGCTGGTCAAAAATCACAAAGACTCTTCCTATGCGCCACAGGCCGCGTATTTCCTTGGGAAATATGAGTTTTCGAAAGACGACGAACAAAAGGCAATCGAAAACGACACGAAAGCGATTAAGTACTTCAAATTTGCATACGAAAATTCGCAGCCTCCCGATAACTTATACGAGAATGCTCTTTATTACCTCGCTTGGTCTTTGTATCGTCGAAGCTCCAATGAGAGTCCAAGTAACTTGGAAGGTATGGGGCAGTCTCTCGACCTACTGACCGATTTATTGGACTACTCCGAAGTCAAGTTACGGAATTATGGTAAGCCTCCATTTTTTGCTGGTGAAGATGAGGGTATACTCTACTCGGCCTTTGATCTTATCGAATTATCAGATTTGAAAGGAACCCCGCTTCTTCAGGAGATGGAAGAGTATTACAAGGACAAAGTTCCGGAGCCCAAGTATGTTCGTAAGGTCTTCTTGCGGGCAGCATTCTTGAAAGAGTATTACCAAGAATACCGCGAAATGATTGAGATTTACGAGTACGTTCTCAATCGCTGGCCAATGGATGGAGATAATCCTCTCATTCAAAGAGATATTGCAACGTACTATGGACCAGGACCTGATGAGGACAATGTATATCTAAACGATCCAGACCGCGCTAAAAAAGCAATGGAGGACTTGGTCACCAAATACAACATAGATTCTGAATGGTGGAGAGCAAACCTGAGTAATCCAAAGGCGCTAAACCAAGCAAGAGGTCTCCTTGAGTCTACGATGAGTCAAGTGGCCATCAATCAGCATGCAGAAGCTGCACAAACGGGTAACAAAGACGGGTTTTTGACGGCTGCAAGCACCTATTCGGACTATCTGAGAAAATTTCCATTCTCCGATGACTACTACTTCATTCAATTTCGAATGGTCGATGCCTTTATCTACGCAGAGATGTTTGACGAAGCCATTAAAGAACTCAAACAGCTTCTCAAAAGCTATAAAAATCACAACTATGCTGGTCTGAGTAAGATACGTCTGTTCAACAGCTATCAAAATTTGGCTGCGCAAGAAGTCGGGGGCGATTGGACTAAGCGCCCCGAAGATTCGGAGGTTCTGAAAACGTTAGAGGTTCCAAGTGGAACGATAGATGTGTACAAACTCAAGCCGAATTTGGACTCGATGATCGAATACTATGCTATGGCTGAAGAGACAGATTTCAAAGCGGAGGAAAAATCCATTCAAGATCGCATTGCGAAACTTGAAGAAAAACTGGAAGTTGAGAAGAGTGACTCATCTAAAGAAAGTTTTGAATCCAAGAGAATCAAAGAGAGAATCAAACGCTTGAATGATCCTGATGGCGGTCTGTTGGCGATTGTTGAAACCTTTGCAAAATATTTGAACGATAATCAGTCTAAGAATCGAACCGCTATGGGGCAGGTATACCAAGCGCACAATCAGTTCGACAAGGCAAGAGAATGGTATTCTAAGATCATCATCTCAGAGCCCGATAGTGATCAGGCAAAACAAGCGGTGGAACTAATTCTAGCTACTTATCAGACTGTTGATGACTGGGATATGGTTCGAAAAGAAGCAAAGCGATATTACGAAATGCTCATAAAGCCGGGAGAAGAAGAAACAGATTTTGCCAAAGCACTAAAAACCTTCGAAGTAGGGGCGAACTGGAAGCTCGCTTTGGCGATGGAAATGGAAGCAAAAAAGCTTAAGTCACAGAACAAGGTAGAAGAAGCCTCTGCCATGTTTGAGAAAGCCGCAAATAAGTTTGAGAGCTTTTACCAAGAGTTTCCCGATTTTGAAGAATTAGATCGTTCTATTTTGCTGGCAGCGCAAAATTATGCAGATGCTGGTTTGACCGATAAATCCAATGCTTTGTACGAGCGATTTATCGAGTTGTACCCCAAAAGTGAAGAAGCTCCGAAGTATATGAGTCTGATCGCCAATGCATACATGAACGTACTGGATTACGAAGATGCTCTACGATACTTCGATCTTCTTTACAAAACCACACGACGCAAAAAAGTGGCCGAGGGAGAGGAGGATTACAGTCTTGTTGCTCTCAACAACATTGCGATTCTCAAGGCGGGCATGGGCGACTACGAAAGCGCCGCGAGAGATTTTGAGGCCTATGCAAAAAAATTAAAGGACAAAGAAGAAGAAGAAGAAGCGTACTTTAAAGCCGGTAAATATTGGGAACTCGCATCTCCTTGGAAAGCGCTTCAGTTTTACAAGCGATACATCAACAAATACAAAGACCAAAGTCCAGATCGTCTATTACTCGCACACGAGCGCTGGATGAGAACACTAGAGAGCTTACCCAAAGTCGCCAAAGAAGCACCCGCTGTTGCTCGTAAGATAGAAAAAAACTTCGATCGTCTGTATGCGCAAGGGATTCGTGATCCGCTGTTTTTAAAGATCGGAGCCCAAACCAAAATAAACAAATTGCCGAAGTATCTCGAGCCAGTCATGAAATACGAGTACACCGACGATGATGATCGTAATATCGAATTACTGGATGAGATTAAGAAAACAGTAGAGGAAGAAGTTCTCCCCTTTTGTCAGTCGCTGAAGCAAATCGGCGAGGAAGGTGGTGCGGTAGTTGAGATTGAGTCATTTGTCGCCTATCACTATTGTTTTGGTGCTGCAGCACTCAGAACGGCTGACTTCTTGGAGACGTTTCCGGAGCCTGACTATGAAGAGATGTCCATTAAGGTTGCTGGAGTCGTAAACGATCAAATCGTAGAAAAACTGGAAGAGACCTACAATCAAAAGCTTGAGATTATGGATGAGAGAGAAATTCAACCATACAAAAAATCCGGGCGCGTAGCATTGGAAACCGGATTGAAAACGGCTGAAGTGAATGAGTTTTGGTCTCCTTGGCATACAAAGATCAAAAGCGTTCTTAACGAGTATTATCCAGAAGAGTTTCCGCCGGATGCGGACGAGCAATACTTTATTTCCTATTCTGAGATTTCCAGAACATTACTCCCGAATTCTCCTAAGGGCGAGCTGGTTTTTGAGACACCCGAACCCCCGGAAATACCCGAGGATATGCTAGAAGACGATCTTCCTGATGATTCCTTAGATTCTTCTCCTACGCCAGAAGAGGATTCTCCTACGGAAGACACCGAACCCAGTCCGCCTGAGGAGAACGTAGATATACCGGATTCTACTCCTGAGCAAGAGGAAGCCGAAGAAGAAGAAGCTTCCGAAGAGGAAGAAGAGGAAGAGGAGGAAGAAGAGGAAGAAGAGGAATTCGAAGAGGAGGATGAGGAAGAGGAATTCGAAGAGGAGGACGAGGACGAAGAATTCGAAGAAGAGTTCGAAGACGAGGACGATTTTGAAGAAGAGGAAGAGGATGAAGAATAAACGATTTGAAAACACATTCTTCTTTTTGCAGGCCTTCCTCGCGATTTCATTTTTCTTTGCTTGTGCAAAACCCAAGCCTCCGGAGCCTCCTGTAGACTCTCCGGTCATGGAAGAGGATACCGCCGAAGAGGATCTCATTGAAGACACCGCGATCGAAGAAGAAGATACCGGTGAAGAATTTGTCGAAGAACCGCCCAAGACTCCTGAAGAAATTGCGCAAGCGGAACGCGAAGCAAAGATTGCGTTTGAGGAAGCGCGTATTAGAGAAGAAGAACGATTAAAGCAAGAAGCCGAAGACAAAGAAGCAAACGATTCAGAACAGATTCATAACCTTGCACAGAAGCTTTTAAATGCAGATGAGCAAGAATTAGAGAATGTATACAAAGAGTTGCAGAGCTTGGAGCAATTATTGCCTGATCGAGCGGAAATCACCTACAATATGGGGATCGCGCTCGTAAAACAGAATAAAAAAGGTGCGGCTAAAAAAGATTTTCTACGCTCAACCAAGAGGGTGCCAACGTATTCTCCCTCCTGGTTTGCGCTCGGACGTATAGCGGAAGAGGAAGGCTCAGATCGAAAAGCGATGCGCTTGTACGAAGAGGGGCTTGAGCACAATCCAAAGAGCTTAGAGCTTTTATCGGCCCGCGTTGACTTACTTCGAAAACAGGGAAATTACGAAGAAGCGATGAGGGCAGCAAAGGCCGCCCTAAAGGTGAACGGGAATAATATGGGAGTATATAATTCCCTCGCGCGCATGTACATAGAACAAAAAGCATTGGCGCAAGCAGAGTTCATCATCAATCTCGCCGAGTTGAAACTGACAGGACGTCCACCTGATCCTCATCTTCTTACCACAAAATCGTTGATACAATACCTTCAGTTTGGCCCATCGGGCAGCATCCAAAAGCAACTCGAGCAGTCTTTGGAGATTTTACCTGAGCAGCAAGATGCTCGGTTGCTTCTCGGAATTATTCACCTGCGAAATCATTTGTGGAGGAAGGGATACGAAGTTCTAGAGCCAGCCTATAGAAAGGAACCTAAAAATCCAGCCATCATCAATGCGATGGGTGTTGCCTACCGCGGAATGGGAGAATACAAAAAAGCCGAAGAATTCTATAAGAAGTCCATTAGCATTGACCCGAGTAAAGTGGATGTACTGCTAAACTTGGCTATCACGTCTGCCATTGGGAACAAGGAATTTAATCAATCCCGAAAGTATTTGGATGATTATGAAAGAAAGGGCGGAACCAAAAGTAAGTTCGTGGAAGACTACCGATTAGTCATCACTGATTTGGAGGAGATCGAGGAGGATCGTCTAGACGAGGCTGAGTCAGATGAAGATGATGACTGGGATGAAGACGAGGATTCAGATGAAGACGAAGATTCAGACGAAGATTCCGATGATGACTTTGACGATGATGAGGACGAGGATTCAGACGAAGATTCAGATGAAGACGAAGATTCAGACGAAGATTCAGACGAAGAAGAGGACGAAGACTTAGAAGAAGATTCCGATGAAGATTCAGATGAAGACGAAGAAGATTCTGATGAGGACGAAGACTTAGAAGAAGATTCCGATGAAGATGAAGACGAAGATTCCGATGAAGATTCAGACGAAGATTCAGATGATGACTTTGACGATGATGAGGATTCCGATGAAGATGAAGACGAAGACTTAGAAGAAGATTCCGATGAAGATTCAGATGAAGACGAAGATTCAGACGATGAAGACTTAGAAGAAGACTCTGAAGACTCCGATGAAGACGAAGATTCTGAAGAGGAGGAAGAAGAGGCCTCCGAAGAGGATTCAGACGAAGAAGAGGAAGAAGAAGAAGAGGATTCAGACGAAGAAGAGGAAGAAGAGGAAGATTTCGAAGAAGATTCAGACGAGGAAGAAGAAGAAGAAGATCTGGAAGGGCAAAGTTGTAATGCAATTAATGCTTGTGGTACTTCTGGAATGTATATATGTTCTAATGGTGGCGAATGTATGGAAAAAGGCGTGTTCGGCACCTTTGAAATTGGAGCCAAATGCAAAATGGATATAGCTTGCGCCTTTGGATTGAGCTGCAAGGAGGGTAAATGCGAATCAAAATAATTACAATCCTACCGATGGCGTTCTTTCTTATCGGTAGTGGAGAAGTCTTCGCTCAAGACGATCTTTCTGAAGAGGAACTCGAAGAACTCCTCGAAGCAGAAGAGAATGCTACCGTCATTGAAGGTAAAGACTACACCCCGTCTTTGGAAGTTCTCTCGAGAGGAGTTAAGATGGATAAAAATTACGAAATTCCCCTCGAAGAGTCCTTTATTCCGAAAATAAAAGATACTATGAAAAAACTTCCTTTCTAATCTTCAAGTTTGAAGATATGACATGCTCTTCACAAATTAGATATGACAATGGCGTATATACTAAATAATGTACTTAATAGTTTACAAACAACACACTCAAATTCCCCAACAATCATAGGAGAAAATCATGATTGAAGCGATTCAGGTCGGTGGCATATGGATGCTACCAATTATTTTAGCCCTCTTTGTCGGTGTTGCGATCGCAATTGAACGTCTCATCGCTGTTTTGAGCCGATCCATGAGCAGCAAGAAATTTATGCAAGAGGTTGTAGCATCCATCAACAGCAATAAAATTGATGCGGCTATCAATCACTGTGAAAATTACAAAGGTAAGACATTGGCAACGGTCGTCCATCAAGGGTTGATTAAGGCGAACCGAACGGACGTTGAGATCCAGTCAGCATTGGATGCTTCTGCCCTAAAAGAATATCCTACCCTAACCAAGCGCACGTCCTTCCTACCGATGATTGCAAACGTTGCTACATTAAGTGGACTGCTTGGAACCATCGTCGGTCTAATCGAATCCTTTGCGGCTCTTTCTTCTGACAAAATTCCGGCTGACCAAAAGACTGCGATGCTTGCTGCTGGTATCTCCAAGGCGATGTATACAACGGCTGGTGGTCTGATTGCTGCGATTCCAATCTTGATCCTCAATAGTATTGTTGTTGCTCTCACAACCGGTATCTTAGATGATGTTGATGCAGCGTCTATGGAAGTACTCAACAAGCTCCGTGCGCGCAAAGTTGACAATGCGAGTCGTTCAGCTTCTATGACTCGATAGGTCGATTGAACTCGCATTTTTAACTTTATCCACTTTTACTTAGAGGTTTGTAGTGGCAAAACGCAATGTAAGAAAAGATGATCCATTAAATCTCGTTCCTATCATGAACTTGGTAACCATTTTGATTCCGGTTTTGCTGGTTGCAGTAAAGGCTGTAACGCTAGCGATGATTGAATCAAAACTTCCGGCGATCAGTAATTCTCCTTCGCCGGCAGAGGCGAAGCCAGAAGAGCCCCCTTTGGCACTAAAGATCATAATTACCCAAAAGGGAATATCCATTAACAAAGAATCCTACGGATTTCTGTGGCCGGAAGGCACGCCACCGCAATATACGGCGGAGGGTGCTCCTCCTGTTATTCCATGTAAGAATAATCGCTGTGAAAACGAAGAGGATTACAAGTTCGATGAACTTACAACAAAACTGCGCAAAATTCGTGCAGAAGCAGAATCCCAAAACCGATTTGAGGATTCGAGTACCAATGTAGTTCTACTACCGGACAAATACATTCCATATCGAGTTTTGGTTCGTACAATGGATGCGGCGCGCGGAGACAATGACAATCCGCTATTTCCAGTTGTTGCATTCGCTGGTGGCTTGAACTAGGAAGGAGATTAATATGAAAAAGACACGTAGAATTGGTTCTGATGATGATTTAAACATTACGTCCATGATGGACATGATGACAATCATCCTCGTATTCCTTCTGAAATCGGTCGGCGCTTCTGAAGTCGAGGTTCGAACTTCAGACTTTCTCAAGCTTCCCTTTACAACGTCTGACAAGCCTCCCGTCATGGCGGCGACTGTTGTAATCCAAAAAGACCAAATTTTGGTTGATGGCAAGAGCATTGTGAATCTTCAGAGCACACCCAATCCGGATTTTCCCAATAAGCAGATCTTTAAAGTACCGGATGAGGAGCAAATGGGTTTGAAAATTCCCAAACTTTTCGACGTACTTGCTGAGAAGAAAAAAGCTGTTGATCAACTCGCTTCCAAAGTAGGAGGAGGTGGTGGTATCGAGTTTGAAGGTAAAATGATCCTTCAGATAGACAGAGATATTCCGTACTCTCTAATGCGAGATGTGATGTATACCGCAGGGATAGCATCCTTTCACGATTTCCAGTTTGTTTTAATCCAAAAGTAAAGTTAGAAATTACTTGAAAAGGCAAGATTTCCTTTTTAAATAATTTTGGAACCTTAACACAAAGCAAATGGTCTAAGATTGTTGCAATACTTTAAATTCGGTGAATCATACCAAGGGAGCCAAAATGGCTAAAAAGCAGCAATATGTTTTCGATAAGGTCTTAAGAATTGGTGTATCCAAAGAGCACAACGTCATTAATGAACAACTGCTTTTACCGGATAGAAAGTTTAGGATTGGGGATGGAAACACCGAGTTCGTAGTTGACGGTTTTCGCGAACATACCCTTTTTAAAACACAAAAAGGAGACTATTACCTGAATTTTACACCTGAAATGAAAGGGAAGATTGTTGAGTCCTCGAGTAAAAAGCAAATGTCTTTGGAGGCACTTCGGGATAGCTCTCAGCTTTTATCTGGTGGAGGAGTATACTCCTATCGTTTAGAGCAATCCTTTCGAGGTAAGATACAAGTCGGGGAATACACCTTCTTGTTTCAGTTCATTGACGCACCTCCATTGACGCAGCACCAGTATTACGACAAAAATACGAAGGTGATGGAAGATGACGACCTCGTATTCACGATACTTTTCTCCTTGAGCATATTCTTAGCCATCATTCTATATTCTTACTCTAAAATGGTTGAGTTACCTGAGCCTGACTTGGAAGAGCAAGAAGAATACATTGCCAAAATGCTGGTTGAGATACAAGAGGTAGAACCCGTTCAAGAAGAAATCTTAGAAGATCTTCCCACAGATGATGACGGCGAACAAGAGGCCGACAAAGAAGACAAGGGAGGAGCAGAAGAAGAACCAGAGCCCACCGAAAGCAAATCAAAGGATGATAAGAAGGCAAGTTCAGACGAGGCTCCTTCTCAAGAGCAGCTTGACGAAGCCGTTGCGCAGCTAAACAATCTCAAAATCATTCAGCGATTGGGTTCTCTGTCCGAAGATGCCGTCGTCTTACCGGGCGGCGCGTCCTTTGCCGATGGAAGTAGTTTGGATAATTTGGATTCAAAACTCGATGGATACAAACTTGTAGATGGTGGTGCCGTCAGCGATGCCAAACTACGAGGCCCTCAGTACGGTGATGCTCGCGTAGACGGAAACATCAACGTCAAGAAAGCGGGTGCAGGTGTCAAAAGCGCCGGCGTCGCAAAAGGGCCGAAGATCAAAGTAAAGGGCAAAGTCAAGTCGAACAAAGTAAAATCAAAAACAGGTGTATGCGACAAAGACTTCAAAACCGAGGTGAAAAAGCGCAGCTCACACATACGTTACTGCTACGATAAAGAATTGAAGAAAAAGAAGATTGAAGGCAAAATCACCATTAGTCTTCGTGTGAAAAAAGGCAAAGTTCAAAAGGTCACATTTCCTAAAAATACCCTAAAAAGCTCTAGTTTGGAAAGCTGTATAAAAAAGAAAGTAAAGAAATGGAGATTACCTCCGACATGTAATGATAAGCTGTCTACATCCTTTGTTCTGACGGCAAAATAATGTATGGTGAATCATGAACATATTTTTGATGTTAATCTCCTCCGCATTCGCAGAAGATCTACTGAGCGTAGCGGATGCCTTCTCCCAAGGCCAAACGTCTTTTAGCGAACTCAGCGATATCTCTTTGAACGTTACGAAGAAGCTCGAGTTAGCAAATAGATCCAAAGATTTGGAAAAGGTCAAGTGCATTAGTGCTCGCCATACCTCCATTGCCGCCTTGCTAGACATATCCAAACAGTCACTGGGTGTATTGGGTAAGAAGAACATGAAGCCCATTATGGCAGATGTAGAGCTGAAAAAGATTCAGGTTTCCTTATCCAAAGCCCAACAATACTCGAATGAAGTTCAAAACTGCTTACAGTCTAAAAGAGCGGAAAAAGATGGCAATAAAACATTGGTTAGCGTAGATCAGTCCGCTGTCCTTGAACTCCTCGCAATCGATGAATCCTCCTTCGCTAGAACAGAAATTGAAAACCTAATTTCGGAAATGTCTTCGAATACATCAACAACGTCCATAGAAGACCCC
>JAYYRF010000835.1:0-4377 GCA_036127535.1 Myxococcota bacterium
GGCGCATAACGATTCAGGAGAAGTACGATACCAAGTAAAACCAAAACAATAATGGTTTTGCGCACATAATCTAAAGGCGTATTGGAACTTTGGCCGGCCATACTATCCTTCCTTTGCGTTGACGAGATCTTCTCGAATATCTCCAATATCAACGAGCAGACTGCGCAACCAGCGAGGACTGATCAGTTCATTGAGAGCTACCGAGAATAGGGCAGCAACATAAGCGAGGTCCACCGCTTCTCCGTTACCGTCCAACATAAGTTTAAAAGCGAGAGCAATCGCCAACGAGACCTCTCCTTGAGATAAATGCCCCCGAAAAAGATCACTTCTCATACTCGAACCGTATGATGACAACCAACTAGAGAAGGCTTTGAGGACAAAGCGTATCCCCCAAAAACCGAGACACAATGCCCCTCCTTTGAGCCAAGATACCGTATCGACTTGAACACCTGAAAAAATCAACAGAAGTAAAATCGCAGGTTTTTTTGCCCCCAAAGTCATGTTGTGAATCGCGTCTCGATGACGAGTATTTGCCAAAACAACCCCCAACGCAAGGGTGACGGCCAACACGGGTAAATCGACAAAAAAAGCAGAGCCCGCCGCAAAACAGATGATACCCGTCAGAGCCAAAAATCGGCTATTTTCCGAGTTATCGGAAAGTAAGAAGGCAACATACAAAAGGGCGAGCAAGGCACCCCCCATAAACGTAAAAAGGGCGAGCATCGAACCACCCAGAAAGGGCGTTATAGCATAAAAGTCCGGATTGATATTCTCTCGCTGGTATGTGCACACAACAATGGAAAAAAAGACGATGGCAAAAATATTATTGAGCGTTGCGCCCTTTCGAAGCAGAGATAGAACATGCGTTTGAAGAGACGGGAAACGCTTCTCCACCGTCTGAACGGCAGAGGTCGATGTAGCGAGAGCCACACATCCAAGCATAGCGCCGCAGCAGATACCGGTGAAATCATCGCTGTCTGTAAACTCACGAAAAAATACGGTACCCAAAACCGTAATACCGATTCCGATAACAACGACTTCCGTTAATGCCATTCGCAGTGCGGCACCGGCGCGCAAAAATATCGTGCGAAAATCTAAATTGAGCCCGTAGATGAGACCGATCCAACCAATCGCGAACGTGATCGCAGGGAGATAGGTTTTATCGTCTTTAAAGACTGCGATGTAAGAAAGCCCGATTCCCAAAGCGATGTACTCAGCACCAGAGGAGAATAGATAGTGCCTTTGAAGCCGCTCTACGACAAAATGAGCAGAGAGATAGGCAAAGGAGAGCAACAAGAGACCCCACAAAAGAGGAAGCATTGAGGTTTCTTCTCCTCCTCCTCCCGCAAAGGCATGGGAAAAACACAAAAGCAACATGAAGCGATCACCTCATCGAAAAACAAAAACGTGAATCAATCTTAATGCTTTGTGGAGGAAAAAGAAAAAAAACACATATTAACGATTATTAGCAAAAACTGAGTGAATGCTCACTCAGTTTTTGCTATACTTAAATTTGCACAAACAGGAGTCACACTATGATCGAAAATAAAAAGTGGAATAAAGAAGAAGCCGCCTCGATTGCCGTCGCAGAAACCTCTCGGGAAGAAACCTGGAAATCTAAGAGCTATATGGGATCTATTTTTATGGGAGACTTCGACATTCAAATGGCCTTTCCCTTTCCGGAACAAGCCGCCGAAGACAAGAAGATCGGTGACGAAATCTGCGCCAAAGTCGATGCATGGTGTAAAGAGAACCTTGACGGAAACCTTATCGATGAAACCGAAACCATCCCGGCTCACGTTTGGAAAGGACTCGCCGATCTCAATCTATTCGCCATTAAAATCCCCCAAAAGTATGGCGGTTTGGGTATGTCTCAAACGAACTATATGCGCATTTTATCTGTCGTTGCTAACTATTGTGGTTCGACGACGGCAACCTTGTCGGCTCATCAGTCGATCGGTGTACCTCAACCGCTCAAACTCGCAGGAACACCCGAGCAGAAAGAAAAATTCCTCCCACGATTTGCAAAGGGAGCCATATCAGCCTTCGCGTTAACTGAACCGGGTGTTGGATCCGACCCAGCCAATATGTCAACCACCGCCGAGAAGAGTGAGGACGGCTCCCATTGGATTATCAACGGTGAAAAATTATGGTGCACCAATGGTGTTGTCGCCGATATCATCATTGTTATGGCTAAAACCGGAGAGAAGCAGGTCGGTATTAGAACCATCAATAAAATATCTGCCTTTGTCGTCGAAACCAATACACCTGGTTTTGAAATCATCCATAGATGTCGCTTCATGGGACTCAAAGCAATTGAAAATGGACTGCTTCGGTTCACCAACGTCAAGGTACCCGCAGACAACCTGATCGGCGGTGAAGGCAAAGGTTTAAAAGTTGCACTGGCCACGTTGAACGATGGACGTCTTGGCATACCTGCTATCGCAGCATCTACGACGGAAGAGATGACGAAGTTCTGTGCAAAATGGGCAAAAAGCAGAAGTCAGTGGGGAAAACAAGTCGGCAAACACGAAGCCGGAGCCGATAAGCTCGCGCGCCTTTCTTCTGGATCGTATGCAATGGGGGCGCTATCCGCTTATTGTGCCGCCTTGAGCGATGAAGGAAAACAAGACATCCGGATGGAAGCCGCCGCGGCTAAGATGTTCAACTCCGAGCTATCGTGGGATCTCGCGGACACCGCTTTGCAACTCCGAGGGGGACGGGGATACGAAATGGCCGCTTCCCTTGCGGAGCGCGGAGAAAGTCCTTTTCCGATGGAGCGCGCACTGCGAGATGCCAGAATCAACCGCATCGTAGAAGGAACGACCGATGTAATGCACCTCTTTCTTGCTCGAGAAGCACTTGATGGACACATGAAGCACGCAAAACCACTGTTTTCAAAGTCGAGTATGGGCACCAAGATCAATACGCTTTTCAAATGTATGTTTATCTATGCCTTTTGGCTTCCCAAACTATTTTTCCCTTCCTTTTTGCGTCCCTTCTCTGGATTTGATTCCAAATTAAAGCCCTATTTGCGCGCGGCCGATCGGCGCTCCAAAAGACTTGCGCGCTCTTTCTTCCTTCGCATGCTGCTAAAAGGTCCGGGACTCGCCGATCACCAACTCACCCTCGCGCGCATCGTCGATATCGGCACGGAGATATCCGTCATGGGCTTGGTTGCTGCTCGCATACAAGGAGAGATCAATCGAGGAGAACGCAAAAATATATCCAGAGGCCTGTATTGGTTAAGAAGCGCTACGCTACGCATTGACAAAATGTTTCGAGAGCTCTCTCGCAATAGCGATGCTTTGGCCAACTCGCTCGCGGCGGAGATTCTCGCCGAAGCAGAAGAACTTCCAGCGGTGAATACCGATCACCTCCGTGCGCATACCGCCAGAGAATTTGGTTCGGAGTTGTGCACTGGACAGGCTAGCCACAGAAACCGAAATAAGACGGGACCGGCTGCGGCAAAGTAGCCCGGCTCCCTAAAATCAGATATAAACACATGACAAGGGGGCATTTTTCATAACAACAGCAGAGAAAATATGAATCTTTTATTTTTAATCGCATGTGGTGCTACGGAAGAAGCAACGCCTGAAGTCACTTCCCCAAAAGAAGAACCCGTCACACAATCTCTTCGAATTTACTCTGGACGCGGTGAGTCCCTGGTTGGAGAACTTTTCAAAGAGGCTGAGAAAGACTTGAATCTGAAGATTGAAGTCCAATACGGCAAAACAAATGAAATGGTCACGCGTATCCTCACCGAAGGGGAACAAAGCCCGGCCGATATTATCTTCGCACAGGATTCAGGTCATCTCGGTGCGCTATCCAATCAAAACATTCTCGCAGAACTACCCGATGAACTCTTTGCTGACATCCATCAACAATTCAAGGACGACGCCAATCGTTGGATTGGAACCAGTGGTCGCCTGCGCGTCTTGGTGTACGACAGCAAAAGACTCAAACCGGAAGAGCTACCCCAAGGTCTCAAAGATTTAGCTGATCCAAAATGGAAAGGGAGAATCGGCTGGGCGCCAACGAATGGCAGCTTTCTCTCTCACGTAAGTGCCCTCCGTCATATTTGGGGAGAAGCAGAAACAGAAGCTTGGCTCAAAGGCGTACAAGCCAATGAACCACAAGTGCATCCAAAGAACTCCCCGCAGGTCAAGGCCGTCGACGAAGGAACGCTCGAGATCGGTTGGGTTAATCACTACTACCTACATCGGCTGAAAAAGGAAAGCAATGCAAAAAACTACTCCTTTCCGACAGCGAAAGATCCGGGCAATATCCTAATGCTCGCAGGGGCAGGCATCCGAAAAGGTTCGCCCAATCAAAAGCAAGCACAGATTTTATTGAAGTGGCTCGTCTCTCCCAAAG
>JAYYRF010000836.1:0-12100 GCA_036127535.1 Myxococcota bacterium
CGCTAAAGAGTCCGATTGGGTCGGTTGCCTTCAAAGACATATTGTGATTTCCGGGGGAGAGGGTGGTGGAAAAAGAGAAGTTGCCATTCGAATCCGCACCGTGTGTAGAGACTTCTCCGTCGATATCCGAAATCCAAGATACAGCAATTTCATCGCTTTGATCCTCGGCGTCGAGAATCGTGCCCTCGAAGAGAACACTGGTATTCTCACGTATGTTGTCTCCATTTCCAGGAGACGCGAGTTGAATGTTCGGTGCGGTACCAATTTGCACTAAAATATTTTCGCTGCATATGGCACCGGCGTCGTCGACGACACTCAACGTAATAGAGTGCGTACCAATACTGAGGTCAGACGATGAAAAGTTGGTATGTCCGGTTGAGTCCGCCGTGCTTTCTCCCAACTCTCCGTCACGATCTGATTTCCAAGAAATGAGAAGCTCTTCAGGCGTGAGTTCGATGTCGGAGACGACGGCCTGAAATACGACGGTTTCACCGGAGGCAAAACCAATATTGGATTCCGGGTCGGTAATATTGCAAGTCGGTGTATTATTTTCGGGGCCAACCTTAATGATTTGACTAACGGCCGTGCTTTTTCCTGCACTGTCTTGGACGGTGAGATCCAGGTAGTGCTCTCCTTCGCTAAGGTAGCGTGCAGCGGTGAAGAGACCGTTGGTGTCGATGGTGCCTTCGAGTTCTAAATCACCTTCAATAGAGCTTTTCCAATCCAAGAGGAGATTTTCGGCGGGCTCATCGATATCGGAGAGTTGCGCCTCGAATTGAATGAGCGCATTTGAGTAATAGCGTTGTTCTGCAAGAGGGGAGAGTAAATCGACTTGTGGGGGCGTACTCGGAATGACTTTGACTTCAATTGTGTCGGTGGAGGCGGCTCCGACAGGATCGCGAACTTGAACGGAAACCCGCTCAATGTCGCTTGGGAATAGGATTACGCAATCGCTCAAGCCACCAGGCTGAGGGGTTTCCCAATCACAAATGATCTCCTCATCGAGTAACCAAGAGACTTCGAGATCTTCGTTGGCGTGGTTGGTATCACTGACTTGAGCCGTAAATATCTGTTCTTCCAGTTCATTGAATTCGACTTGGTTTGGGTGTGAGGTGATCTGCACTTCGGGGATCGAATTAAATACTTTGGTACTGGTCTCGCTGTAACAAGCGAATAGAAGCGATGGAGACAGAAGAAGAAGATGACGCATGAGGCACTCCGAGAATATAAGAAGTCAATTATTTTATACTTCAAAAGTCTTGACATGTCTATAGTTTTTTGAAAACTAAGTCTCGATCAGAACAATCTTGCAACTGAAATGCGTTGTCGCTTCTTTTTTATTCCCCTTTACCATTCCTCTGTCAGATCAATTTTGAGGGAATCCTTGAGATACCATAAGATGTACAAAAGCTGTAGGTTACAGCCCGAGCAAAAAAAGCTTTTATCGCTTTGATTGGCAGGTCTCCCATCGATCCAGTGATGTACGACTTTGCCTTCCGCTTCGTCGTATAGCAGATCTTTAATTTGCCTAAGCAAATGGAGAGTCGCGTCCATATATTTCTGGTCACCGGTGTTTTCGTACATCAACATCAGTCCCAGCATCAGATAGTTTTGACTCGATAGCGTGCTGTATTCGTCGGTTTGTGCGCCTTGGGATTCTTGGCTGTAGGGAGAAAAATACAGTTGCATGTTGTCATTGTATAACGGTTGAATCCCTTGAAAGACCACTTCTGCGCGATTCAGGTATTGGTCATCTCCCGTGAGCATGTAAAGTCTGTTTAGGGTGATCAGCATCGTTGCATTTGGATAGAGGTATTGCTTTTCCACATCCCTACCAAAGCGGTAGTGGTCTTCGTGAAAGGCAACTTCATCGATGGTTTCAACAATTTCAATGGCTCTCGACAAGCTTTGGGAATCTACATCTATATACTTTGCATACTGCAGATGAATGAGTGCGAAACCGGTTGTAATGGATGTTGGCCCGTAGAGGTTCGAAGCAAATTCACCGACGGAAATTTCGATGTAGTCACCGCTGAGTTGTAGCATGGTGTCGAGTTTTCCAATGAGCGCTTCTAAGGATTGCGCCGACGTTTCGTCGGGAACCATACCGTTGTACTCGATGAGTCCTTGGGTGGTCATGAAGACCTCTTCCATATTGGCGAGCATCCACTCGTTGTCTTCAAAGGCTTGTTCTACAACCGAAAGATTATAGTTGGCTGCTTCCGCAGCAATGCGTATATGGTCTGTGTTGTCCGAGTGGAGACCGTTATTTATATAGTAGGTCGGCCCAAATGCAGCACCGTCTCCATAGTCCTCACTCCAATTACCTTCTTCGTATCCAAACAGAAGGGCATCTTCTTGGAGGTCTTCGTAAAATGAGATCAGGTTGTTTGTCGGACTACAAGATAAAAATACACTTAGCCAAAGCATTTTTACTCCCTAATTTCCCTCCATATTATCGCAGGTCGATGCGTATTGCGTCTCAAGTGGGCTGAAAACACAACAAATTTGCAATACGAGATGTCATCTCGGCTTGGGGAACGCTATAATTAACTCTCATCAATCTTTGTGACGGGTTCAGTATGCTTCTATCACTCTTGTTTGCCTGCAATATCGAAACGCCGATTCTATCCGACAGCGTTGCTCCCTTAGAGGAAAATACTGCTCCCGATCCGAGCGGTGACGTATTGAGCTTGGTGAGTGGCACAACCGATGAGTATGGTTGGGTACACGCCAAGGCGATCTTACCGGTTGATATTGGAGCGGCTTGGGGGGCTTTGCGATCTGAGCTCGTCTACATCGATCACGAAGAGGTCACGGAGTATACGATTGAAGAAGTGGAAGATGAGAACTACGATTATCGTTACCTCGTCCATAATTATGTGGAGAATATTGCCACCGTTGAATTCGATGTAGATTGGCGTCACGCTGCGAACGACTTCGATAACCCACAGCAAGTTGGTGCGCGTTGGCAAAAAGTTTCCGGAACTGAATTTATTACGCTTCTCGAGGGCTCAATCCTCATCGAACCCCACGATGATGGTACGGTCATTAACGTGATCGAACACATAGACGCAGCGCTAACGCCCGAAGAGCGAGCGGTTACCTATGTTACAGGACTGCACGAACGGTGGCTCGCTTATGTGCGTGGTGAAGAGATGCCGACATACGATTAACAGGGTTTTATTCAAAACAGGGTTTTATTCTTGTGGCCAGGGGCTCGTTCCATCTATCGGTACGGGAGTCGCAAAGGGCGCTGCGTTGGCATTCACACTCGGGAAGAAGTGCTGTATGGCTTCTTCGAGCGCATAGGCTTCTACTTGTGCGCTTGCCTCTGACGTGTAGTCGATTCCCCACATATCGAAGAAGGGACGCTGGTCACGCCGGGAGATGTAGCTCATGGAAATCAGCATAAAATCATTTCCAGAAATCTCCCATGGTGGTTCCGTATATTGATCAAACCCCAACGGAACGCGCTGGTTCTCCCAGTCGTCGAGGCCGCTAGAAAAGAGGCGTTCGTGCAGATACATCAGCGTGTAGACATCCCAACCGCTTTCTAAAAACTCCAAATCGTCATGACAATGCACAACTTGCATGTAAAAGACCATTCGCTCGGCATTGTTGTCGTAGATTCCTTCGTTTGCCCAAATGGTTTCGTATACATACGAGAAAGGATCTGCTTGGTTGACCGATGCTTGTAGCGTATCAAAAACATCTTGATAGGCTACGCGATCACCGCTCAGGGCAATGCCCGTGTCTTTGTAATAGGTCGCATGTTTGTGTAAGGGAAAGATTTGATTGGATACTTCACTCGAGCGCCCACCGTAGATACCGAGACGACCGCGTTGCAGATTGTGTCCAATTTCATGGGTTTCACCCCACCCCAGTGGCTCCAGCGGCCAAGATTGATCGTAGGGATTGCCAGAGCAACCACCACCACAATGGGCATAGGTATCAACGTTGATATGTTGCAGGGCCGGACTGGCATGAATCGCAGCATCCTCGCAATTCCATCCGAATTCGTGACAGATACCCAATACCGCGTCGTTGAGGGCAAGTCCCTCACCTTGAAAACCAGCGAGATTGTAGGTGTCCTCAATCATATAGTACTGCATTTCCTCGAAAAAAACTTGGATATCACCGTCGTATCGCGCGATGGCGGTTTTCATCATGTCTACTTTTGAATGAATTTGAACGTATGGCGTACGAATTTCGGTGAATGGAAACGGTGTGTTCTCTAACGCGCCCAAGTAATTCGCGGGATCGGAGCCATAGTCGAGTACGGGGTGTTCTCCAACCTCTTCGAGATGTAGTTCTATGGTGGGATCGTTTTCGCTGGCAGATACCATTAGTTGCAATGTGCCACCATATGGAGTACTCAACGTGATTTTCTCTCCGCTTGGAAGAGGAACGATGTTGCTTTGCAAGAATTTAGGACGATCGTATTGCCCGTCATTAAATTCACGCGTTGAACCCGTCCTTTGGGTGTTAATCAGGAGGGACGCATCGATATCTAGAGCGTCGACTCTCGTAATGTGAAAGGCTTTTCCGGGAATTGCGTAGTGCCCGATGGCGGTATAGCCACCGTGTTTAGAGGCGTTGATGTTGACTTCGGTGAAGCCGGTTGACGCCTCCACTTCCAAAGAAGGAGAAAAAGTACCGAGGTCTTGCTGTTTGGGATTGATACCTCGATGATACAAAACGGCGTGGTCTGCGTAGTACGAACGCATAAAGGGCATGATGTCCGTATCGGTTTTGCTCATTGGATAGGATATATCTCGTCGATATACGTCTCCCAAGAGAGTGAGAAGTTTCCAAATTCGATACCCATCTTCCTCAAAGAGACGGATATTGTTCTCGTCCATGTTGGAGAGGCCAAGTCGCACAACTTGTGCCCCCGTCAGAAATTCACTTCGAAAACCTGACACATCGTGACAGGACACTTGGCCAACGAAATCAGTGCACTCTTCCCAATCAAAGCGATAGTCTTGTGCAGAGAAGTGACGCAAAAGAGTGTGAACCGCACCTCCCGTTCCTCCCTGTGCCAGCATATCTTCTACATCCGCCCACTCCGCTTTGTCCATCGCCCAATAGTTACCGCCGTATTCGCCGTAGTTCATACGAAGTTCTTGCAAAATCGCTCTGCCTTGTTCGTTTTCCGACCATATCTCGGTATGTAAGTACAAAACGGAACTTCCGGATTGCATAGCTGTTTGGAGTGCCGAAATGATTTCAGGTGTGATCTCTTCCGCGGCTTGTGCTCCGAGTACGATTAAATCGGAATCTTGGTAGCAGCTTGTACGATTGGAGGCTGCATCGCAATCTTCTACGGTGTCAAAAAGTTCGGAAAAGTACTGAATCGTTTGATTCTGATCCCAACCAATCGCTGAAACTCCAATGCGATGGTTGGGCGTTGGAGACGGCGATATTTCGTCTTCCAAAAGCCAGCTCAAAAGACGCGCAAATGGAGCTTGAAACCCATCTTGCTGACCGTTATCCAATGATACGACTACATTCATTCCAAAGGCCGCATAACGGGAATTTCCCCGAGCACCGGCGCTTGCCAACGGGTATCCGATGTCCGAGCCTTGAACCAGCGTCCAATTTTGGTCGATGTCAGCGGTTTGGATATGGTTACTCCATTCGCTGGGGTTGTAGTAGACTCCATCGTCGGCATAAAGCTCTCTTAAGACGGTTTGATTGCGGTCGATGGTCTCTTGGAGTTCTTCTTGTGCGGCCGTTAATATGGATTGTTCGCTTTGAATATAGTTGGGGTCGCCGGTTTGCACGGCCATTTCTAAACCAGAAATACATTCCCCTGACCAGTTGCTCGCGTTTTTATCCCACGCGATCGTTCCGTAAAAATCCTCTTCGCACAAACAGCCTTCTTCCGGAAAAGAGTTCGGTGGACAGTCCGGTCGACAACCGAGCAAAAAGGATAAAAAGAGCATAGTACGTCCGGTTTTAATTGGCTATGCACGACGTCAAATCGAGATAACCGAACAGGTGGAGAGCAATCATAACGAATACAAACCATTTTACGCTATTTGCAAAGAACATGTACCACCAAATATTTTTCCGTTTTGGGGGTGGGGGAGGTTGCTCCATGATGATCACTTCTCGTTGTGGGCTCAAACTTCTGTTTATAGGGTTTTAATTGACTTAACACAATCTTAATTTTACGAGAAGATATACCTTTGAACTTATGGGGAAACG
Source organism: Myxococcota bacterium (assembly GCA_036127535.1). Lineage (GTDB taxonomy): Bacteria > Myxococcota_A > UBA796 > UBA796 > UBA796. The sequence continues at coordinate 6,217 of JAYYRF010000836.1, forward strand.
ATGTTTTTTTCTTTACTTTTCGCCTGTTCTGAGCCGATTTCATCCAATAACGAGCCTTCCTTATCGGCCATGGAACTCCAAACGTGCGATCAAAGTGGGATCGCTATCTCCGACGCCCAAAGAGCAGCGCTGATGGCCGCGGGGATGACCCAATGTATCGCACCCTTTGAGATTCTCATTGCGGCAGATTCTGACATACCGTCTTCATATATTGAACTTGTGGGAACCATTGTGTCAGAGATGGTCGACGGGGACAAAGACGGCGTAGTCGATGATGAGGCCGTTGTAGAGAAATTGCGGAGAGGAGAGTCGGCCTGGCTCGCCATGCCGCTCGATCCAGCGCGCTGGGAGGATGAGCAATTTCCGCAACTCGAAGGGGTTTTGGGCTATGATATCATCGTTCCGATGTGGTGGATGGAAGGTTCAGCCCCCCAAACGGTTCCATCTGAGCGGGCGCGTGCGGTTATGGTCGAAGAGGTTACACACTTTTTTACGCAATTTGGTTGGAGCCCTGTTTATCCGGAATCGTTTGGGGTCGATCGCTGGGATTCCGTGATTGCACGGGAAACCCAGCGCGCTGCATGCGATTGGTGGCAACATCCGGAGAACGCATGTCCAAACAACCCCGCGGAATATCCCGGAGATTGTTCGGATCCCAGTTGTGACGTTGTTGAGTTTTACCACCAAGTGTTGGTACTGCGTGCCGGTATGCGTCCGGCATGGTTTGGGATTGGATTTCCACAGACCAAGGACGAATTAGAAGCCAAACTCAGCGATGACATAAAAGCCGTTATGGATGATCCACAGTATCATCAACGCCAAACACCCTTGACCTTCTCTTATCCATAATGAGCAATCTCTTTACCGCATAAATCGAAAGAGCGGTCCGGTACTGATGCTAATGTTGTTGCTTGAGTTGGTCAAAAATACATGATTGTAGCCGACGTTGACAAACCAGTCGAGGTTACTCACAACATTGTAAGAGAGGCCGCCAAAAACACCAACGTGGGGGACGAGGGTGTCCGTGGATGTGAGGCCGGCTGTGATACCGCCCATCGCTTCCCAGGTTCTGAGAGGGACGATGAATTTAAAGTTTAGGGAGACATCGGTTGCGGATTAACCTGCATAGCGGTACACCGTTGTTGATGGGGTAATGTGAAAGGTCTCCAATAGAGGTATGTCCGTGTAAAACCCGCCCGAAAAAGAGTAATCTGCGTCGCGGTAAGTCGTGGAAACGACGGTGCCAGATGTAATTCCCAACCCGACCGGTGAAGCAACATTCCCTCCTTGCCTTGGGAAGTGTGCTGCTGCGTCCGTACTGTATACAAAAAGACCCAGTACGCAAGAAGATAACAACCATCGATTCATAACAACTCCTACTGTACAGTTATACGCCTTTGACGAAGTTTTCTTCCTTTTATTTTTTGTCTTCGACAATCTTTGTCCAATGGTTGGGCACGACCATCCATCGCGTGTGCTCTTCCCATCCTCTTTCTCCTTCGTGTAATTCTGCGAGCATCATGTGATGCGTTAGGGTTTCCAAAATGGATCGCAAGGTTGCTGAGCACAAGAAGGAGTCGGATTTTATACCGATAATGGGCGCCAGCCATTTGGGATGTAATAGAATCTTCCATCGAGACGATGATTTTTGAACGAGAAGAGCCCGTAAATCCTTTTGAAAGATCCATTTGCCTGTAGGTTGTTGTGAGTCTCCACTGTGCGCTTGTGACCACGGAGAATTCCATTGTCCAAACAGTTTTCCCACGCTCACGACTCGTTTGCTTTGGGGATGTGGTATGCCAAGTGTATGCAGCTGCTTCTTGGCCTCGGGTGTATCCCCGAGTAAGATCTGACGGCACAGGATTTTGTCCATCTTTCTGCGAAGCGTATCTCGACCTCCGGGACCGACAAAGGCACTCCAATCCGGAATCGGCTCGTACTGTAAGAAGTATTTGATTGCCATTTCCCAGTGCTCTATTGTACCCTTTGGCGTTTTGATAATAAAGTCAAAGGCGCCAATACTGCGTTTGTGTTGGAAGATTTGTAGGTCATGTGCCAAAACGGTGTAGGGGGACGCTTGCTCAAGGTAGTAAAGCATTAAATCTTCCGCATACAGACCGAGCTTGTATTGTCGCGGGGTGTCGATAAATCGCGCTAAGGAATCTGGATTTTGGTCTTCGTATTGTATCCATGCAAAGGCATCTAGAAACATTGACCACCACTCTTCTGAAGAAATGACGGGTAGATTACGCGATGGTGCGAGTAGGGATGGCGATGCGATAAGCCACGCGAGATCTCGATGAATAGAAGAGCGGAGTTGCCAAAGGTAGGGTAGTAGTTTTCGCATGTGACAGACTGTGTTTCGCAGGCATATAACGCAAATTGAGATATATTGATAGAGCAAGAATGTATTTCTCTAACGTCTATCTTCTTTTTGGTTGCAGTCTATGGGAGCGTTGTGTTTTGGTTCAGTTTAATCGCTTGTGAGGGAGGTGACATCGATATTGATGTCAATCAAGGGAACGATTTTGACGTTGTTGTCGACTCTTCTTGTGTGGAAAGTGCAGATTTTGCCGTTGAGTGCATTGGGTTGTCATTGGATTTCGAAGTGGTTCCTGCCGGATCTTTTGTCATGGGAGCCTCCGATACGGAGGTTGGACAAGATGGAAACGAAGAGCCGCATACGGTAGAGCTAACGCGGCGTTTCTACATGCTCAGCACAGAAGTCTCACAAAGACAATATCAATCGTTGATGGGAAACAATCCTTCCTACTTTTCAGGATGTAAAAATTGTCCTGTCGATCAAGTGACCTGGCACGATGCTGCTCGCTTCGCCAATCGTTTGTCTGAGATCGAGGGGCTTTCCGCTTGCTATTCTTGTGCAGAAGATGCGTGTACCTTCTCAGGGAATCCATACTCGTGCGAGGGCTTTCGGCTTCCGACAGAAGCGGAATGGGAATATGCGGCACGCGCAGGCTCGGAGAAAGCTTTCTGGACTCCCAACGGTGGTTCTGATATTCCGATCGAATCCTCTTGGTCGTGCGATTCTCTATACCTCGTTGATGGAACGTTATTCGATGATCTCTCTTGGTATTGCGGCAACTCAAATGACAAAACGCATGTCGTGGGCTCTTTGCTTGCCAACGGCTACGGTTTGCACGACATGCATGGAAATGTGTGGGAGTGGTGTCACGATTGGTTTGAAGAGTACACAGACGCGTCCCAAACCGATCCCTACGGTCCTGAGAGTGGAACGGTTCGTGTTGGACGAGGTGGTTTTTGGTTTGGAATCGCCCCCTATCTGCGCGCAGCAGACAGGGATTTTGACTCTCCCAACAGCTATGGAAACTATATGGGGTTTCGAATTGCGATTACCGCCCCTTGAGCGCGATTTTAATCCGCCCACATTTTGATGGTTTTACCGATATCGTCCATTATACGGCGTAGTTGATCGTAATCGGGGTGACGCACAAACATCCACGCATTGGCACGGTACCCGGCTTCGATCGGTTGTGTAGAAGACCCTTGGGGTGGCATGTACGCTTTGATAACGTATTGGCCATACTTCTTTTGGACTTCCTCAATTCCGGTATAGCCGGCAACACGACCATCTTTGTTGGGTCTCAAGGACAGCATTCCACCCGCGAATTTGCGAGATGGTCGCTGGTGTACCGTTCCGTGACAAATGGCATTGGACCACATCTTGTATATATCGACATTGTTGATGGCCGAGAACAAGTCCCAAACGCTGACTCCCGGAGGACGACACGCAATTTCAGAAAACTTCAGTCCTTCATTGCCAAAGAACCATTCCATATGTGTCGGAGCCGTGGTAATGCCGAGTGCCTTGATCACTTTCTGACCAAAGACGCGTAGCTCGCTGTAGCTAGGCCATTCGACCCGATTGGTGACGCAAATCTGCGCAGCGACATCTCGGGTTCGCATCGCAGTCAGTACGTTTGGGTAGTAGTGAGAGATACTCTCAAAGATTACATTTCCATTGATGGTGATGGTATCGTAGAAACCTTCATGTCCTTCGAGGAATTGCTCCATCGTACAGTCTTGATCGTATTTATCGAGGTTCGAGTGCTTGATAGCATAATTTAAATCAGCTGCATTATTGACCCGATAGGTTCCGCTGGCGCCCGCACCGCTTCGCGGTTTTAAGATGAGAGGGAACCCCACTTGCTTCGCGCCTTCTATCGCTTCCTTTGCATTGTTTACGGCAGCGTCTCGGGCAACGGGAAATCCGCGATCGCGAAGAAACTTTTTCATGATCACTTTGTCTCTGCACCGTTCAACAACGCTGTAAGGGAGTCCGGGGATCCCGCACAATTCTCGTGCGCGTGCACATACAAACATATGCGCCTCGACCGCGGCTTCGAGATGATGTACCCATGGACCCCGCTTTTGAATTTTTTGTACGGCGTCGGTTACCGCCTTGAGACTGGTTACGCTCGGAACTTCTTCGTAGTCGTCTAGGTAACTTTTGACCTCGGAGTCCACATATTGATATGGACTGTCGATAATTCCGCTGACGCGGCATCCGATCTCTTTTAGTGCTCGCACAAAGGAGCGCTGGTTCGCGGGGAAGTGAGGGGCAATGAAAATAACATGCATGACGCGTCCTATTTCGATGTAGATTTTTTCTGGGTGAGACGATCTTGTTCCGTTTTGCACCAAAACTGTACCAGTCCGAAAAAGTGATTGGTGAATTCTTCTACCTCATGTTTGGGATACAAGGCCGCGACTTTCGTGCGAACAATGCCCAAAAACTCGGGTGTTTGGAAGAATTCTAAGGCGATCTCATCCAGATGGGTCAGTTCGGATTGGCAGAACTCTCTGAAGTGGTTGATATCGAAGTGTTTCTTTGCGAGTTCGTCGTATCGTAGAAGCTTTTCAGAGAAGGGCAGATCGGTATCGGCAATGTCGAAGTATGGTTGCCAGTTTTGGTTGATTTGCATCTTTCTTTCGGTAGCCGCACAGAAGATCGTCCATTGTAGTAAGGACTTGACCAACCATGGAAAGTGATAGTGCAGCGAGGTTACCTGGCTGTCTGGACAAGCATTTGCGAAATCGATGGGATGGAACGTCTCTGCTTTTCGAAGCATTTCACAAGAGTTAAAGTCCCATCCGAAGAAGGCGTTGATCACGCGTGTAGTCATTGTAGCGCGTAACCACTCATCCCCGTTGAGATAATTAAAGTCGACGACGTAGCGGTCGTGTAGTGGCGCATCTGGATTGTAGCGGATGACATTTACTTGTGGTCCGATGCCGATACCGCGGACGAAGATATCCCAATCGGTCACTGCCTCTTGAAGGTGGTTGACGCGCTCGCCGCTTTGATCATAGGCTTTGTTCAAGTCTTCGTAGTTCTTTACATGCCGAACGCCGACCCAACCGCCGCCGTCATATGGCTTGAGGAAGGCTGGATAACCGAGCTGCTCACCGATTTGTCGGAGACTGAAGAGATTATTATATCGATTGATGGTTGTTAGGACATCTCCCTCTTCTTTGGTGTGCTCTTTGGGCGGCAGCATCCATGTGCGAGGGATGGGAAAACCCAGACGCATCATTGCGCAATACGATGTGTGTTTCTCCATTGATTGTAGTGTCCAAGGATTATTAAATGCGTATACATCGTCCATCAAAGAGATCTTTTTAATCCATTCTCTCGATATGTTATACCAGTGATTGACGCGGTCTACGACGAGATCGTACTTGGGTTTGTATTGTAGATCGAAAGGCTCAACGCGTATCCGCTCACACTTGAATCGAATTTCCTTGCCTTTTCGTTCAATGTTGAGATCTAATCGTTTCAGCAAAGCTTCAAAGGTAGCAGGCCAGCAAAGATCTGCCCCCAGCGAAAGCCCGATTTTTTTGT
>JAYYRF010000837.1:0-2661 GCA_036127535.1 Myxococcota bacterium
CTTCAAGATTGGAGTCTGAACTGCGACTTTATCCTTTCTTCTTTTTCCAAAAAGCAAAAAGATAAACTGCTTCGGTTACTGTCCGCTGCTGATCTACAAGTGTTGGTGTGTACGGTTGCCGATTTCGAACCCAGGTATCGAGAGAAAATCATTTCTTTGGTTCCGACACCCATTTCTGCGGAGCAGAATGAAGTCTATTGGATATTGAAGCCCGATGAAGTGGATGCAACGTGGCTCAAAACCCTTACCCCCTTTTCTTTGGGGTCTAAAGACGAGGTTCTCGGTCGTACTCACCAGCATTTGCTATACCAACTTCGTAAAAAAAGCTTGCTGGGTTCTACACAAGAGGAAGATCTTTTTTGGGAAGAAATTCAAAAATCTCCTGATGCAAAGGAACTGATTCGCGCTATTTTGCGTGTCTATCTCAAAGCGAGCTTCAAGGAAGAGCAAGAATTGAACCAAAGCCTACGTCGTTTGGAGAGTAAAGAATTCCAGCGCGCTGCCCGACCGAGACGGAGAGGTTCGCGAAAGAAGCCCTTTCGAAAGAAACGTACGGACTCCTAAGCATGGATCTACTCGACCTCGCAGGTTTGATCACCATTGTTTCAGTCATTTTGATCTGCGGCTGGCTTCTTTGGAGTGAGGGAATGTAAATGGAATTTATCGATCCCTTTGATTATGCCCTTGCAAAGGATGGGCTCCCTGCCGTGTTCACATTGAATCATGAAGGCGTACTTCAGTTCGATTTGGTTCGCAGTCGAGATTTCCGTCGTCAAAACCCAGCGCCGCATCAAAGGGGTTGGTTACACTGCGTTTTGGTTGATCACGCGACGTCTTGGCCTCAATATGCACTCATTACTTCTCCAGACTTGGCTCTCCGGCATGAGCGTGCGAGCATCCACCAATTTGATGCTTATGAAGACGCGATTCGCTATGTGAAAATCAAAAAAGAGGATTTATACGGCCGGTCGGATGATAAAAAATGAAAAGCACGAGTTGTCCTCGATGTTCAGCAGAATTTTATTCACCGGAGGAAGAGTGTTTTAGCTGTGGATTGATTTTTAAAGATTTTGTGGAACCGACCGTTGAAGAAACCGAGGGAGCAAAGATTTCGGTCGGCGGAAAAGAAATACAAGTCGAGCCGGGGCGCCTCAGCATTGGTACCACCATCCTTGAACGATATACGATTTTGGCAAAAATGGGTGAAGAGGGGCGTTGGTTTTCCTATCGCATTATTGATATGATAAGCGGTGAAGAAGCTTGGATGAAGATTGCCAAAAAGAATCATCCGTTGGCTCTCTTGATTACACAAGCAGCCGTGAAATTGGGGAAGAGTCCCTATTTTAGACGTGTCTTGGACTCGGCCGTGCATCCATTTCCGTTTGTGATTCTCCAACACAGCGAGACAACATCTTTACTGTCGCATATGAGAGGAATGTCTTCGTTGAACGACAGGTTTGAACTTATCGAGCAGTTTTTACTGGCTATGCTTGCCGCACATCGCAATGGTCTGACTCTTATGCGGTACGTTCCGACGCAAATTCAAATGCTCGAGGGGTGTTTACAGTTTTCACCGACGATGGCTACGACAGCTCTAAATCCCAATACTGCACAAGCAGACATGCGGAATATTCTCAACCTACTGTATTGGATTCTTTCAGGTGAGGCTCTTCCAGCAAATATAGACGTGTTGCCCCAGTTAAAAGGGGTATCTCCTCGTTTTGCCCAATGGTTGCGAAGAAGTTTTGGTTCTCGGTATCGTTCCGCACCATCCTTTTTAGCGTCCTGGCGCTCATTTCAAAAAGACCAAAAAGGTGTAAACCGAACCGTTAACGGTCGCGAATTGTATCCGAATATCTTCAAAGAACATTTGGTATATGGGGATAACAAATACGACGATATTATGGTTTCGCGTTTGGTCGAGCATCATCTGATTTACGGTACGACAGATTGCGTCCAAGGGGCGTTTATTGGTTCCTTTGAGCCTTTGATTGCCGCATATCGAGGGATTTACTTTTCGGACTCTGATCCGTATTGTACGTTGCTATATCGAATCTTCGTGGAAGGGGTCGTATATACACCGAAAACGATTCAATACGCCCTTTTTGAAGAAGCGCTCGAGGCAGCAAAGTTTTTAAAATTAATCAATGAAGATTGGGAATTTGCATGGGAGCAGGCCGTCAAACTGGCCACACGGGGCAGCCATATCATTGCGCTAAACCGAGCCATCGTTTTGTACGAATTGGGGGTAGAACGGTTACCCTTTCCAGAAGAGCTTACCCTTTCAGAATATCTCGAATTAACCGCCTATTATTTTTGGATCTCGGGGGAAACAGACGCCGCAGAGGATTCATTAGAGAAGATATACAATCAGATTGAAGATGTATATGAGCTGCTTAGATACTGTGAAGCCAAACGAGCGTTGTCAATGGAGACCGATCGCGAATTATTGGATACCCTTCGTGATTGGGGGGCACAACTGTCTCTTCAAGATGAGTTGGAACTGATTGAAAATGTTCAAAATATACTGGGTGAAGACGTCGATGACTGGATCGATGCAATTCAGTTACACGATAGTATGGAGCAGTTGCTATGGTGTCGCTCTCCCTTTTCGAGCCAGAGCGACAGAGACCACTTTTTAGACTATTTTGATTCCCTACT
>JAYYRF010000838.1:0-7980 GCA_036127535.1 Myxococcota bacterium
CTCCACTTGTACGTCAGATAGATGTGCGTCCTTTGTTTGCAAAGGTGGATCCAAGCAACCCTCTTTATGAAGCACCCCACACTCATCCACCAGATTTTATTTGGGGATTTGGAAGTATTTCAGACTTTTGGGCCACACTTCTCTTTTTATGGCGCCAAAGTCGTTTACCTCCACCTGAAAACTACGACCAAGCCTTTTCTACATACGAACAAACGTACTATTACTGGCTTTTTTGGATTCTTTTGGCATTTGTCGGAGGTGGCATTCTTCTTTGGAAACGCAAGAAGACATTGCTGTGGACGATGCTCCCGACCGTTCCCTTTCTTCTCTCTTTTTGGAAAGTGCCCAGCATGGTCGAACCACACATACGATTCTTCTCACAAGGCTTTTCGGGCGTAGTCATCCTGATCGCACTGGGCATCTATATTGCAGAAGAAAATCTGTCTTGGATAAATCGTAAACTCATATTTACACTCTCAGGCTTTTTGGTTGCCCTTTCGCTTCTCATTCCAATAGAGTGGCCCGTCAGCCGTGTGATCGTAAATACCCATCTCGCAAGTGCATTACCAGAGCATAACGATTCCATTCGTGCACTTCCCAATCAATATGGTCGTCAGATTCATCTTTTTGTACTTCCGTTAACGGATCGTGAACGCCGATTAAGTCGACGATGGGGAATGTATTGCGAGCGACGTTTAAAAAAGGACGGAGTGCCTCTTCCTTTCTTTGAGCCATCGCCAAAACAATGAAGATCTATCCATAAATGGGTTCATCACCACAATGCGTACCAGAAAAAAACATTTGATCCCGAAATTTGTGCCAGGAAACTGTAAAGCCGGGATCAGCAACATCCATAGAAAGCCCACCAAATGTCCGATCCAGCTGCGAATTGAGCCTGAATGCTTTGTTTTGAGGGGACTTTGTAATTTTCATGATTGGCTTGGGAGCATCATTCATGACCGATAATAATGGATGGATAGGAAATTCAAACGCGATTTTCCTCTCTTCTCTGATTCTATCAAATCTGCTTCCTAAAGCAGTATTTTTTCTCAAATCTGGTTTTTAAAAAATTGGATGACTCTTCACACGAAAAATCCTCCAATTTCCACGAAAAAAAAGCAGTTCCTGTCAATCGCAAGAAGCGCTCTACCCTGCCCATGTCACGTCTGATTCATGACGGACTCAATCCAATTAGTCCCGCTCTTACAAAGAAGAAGAGACTGAATGACCGTGTCTGCTCCATTGCGTGCACCTGCGCTTTATTGTATCTCCTCAACTATCCATTTGTGTACACTTTGACAGCCGAACACTCCGCGAGCACGGCCCTTCAACCACTCATATAAGAAGACAGAAGACAGCCAACGAGCATACCAAAGGCAATAAGCAAAATCACCGTTCCATACAGAGTCGCATATGTTTTTCTAACATTTGGATGGGGGTTTTCATCGAGCCATCGCATATATCGATGCAGTCGTCCTTTTATACTTGTACGTGAGCACTTGGCGATAATATACCCGCTTTGAACATCTTTTAGCTCCTGAAGCATCTCCTTTGCGCTTTTAAATCTATCGTTGGGAGATTTGGAGAGACCTTTGTGTACAATCCCGTAATATTCGGAAGGCGCATAGCTTTGGTGCGCGCTTTCGACCGAATCAACAGGATCATGAACTGCTTGATTGATCGCGGTGCTGATCTGAGCAATACTCGGACGACTTTTCAATGTGCGCTTCAAACAAAGAAGCTCGTAGAACACACAGCAAAGAGAATACAAATCACTGCGCGCATCTACTTCCCTCTGTGCAGCTTGCTCAGGCGACATGTAATACGGGGTACCACAAAATTCTCCGACCCCATTGCTACAGTTGCGATCAAGAGCAATGCCCCAGTCCAAAAGCATCACCTCCCCAAGTTTGGTCAATATGATATTATCTGGTTTGATGTCGCGGTGTACGATTCCTTTTTGATGCGCCGCGTCCAAAACCTCCAGAAGCTTGACAATGATCTCCCCTCTTCTGTGAAAGGGATACTCGAGATGCGCTTTTGGATCGCCTTGTTGCAACGCTTTGATCAAGGCACTCAGCGGTCTTCCCTCGATACATCGCATCATACAATACAGTTTGCCTTTCTCGTCGATCCCGACATTGTAAATAGAGGGTGTACTGGAGTGCTCTATTTTTGCCGCAATTCGAATTTCCTCGAGAAATTCGTCTTTTGCCTGCTGATCCTCTGTGCCCAAAAGCGACTTAACCGCCACCTTCCTCTGCAATTCGTGATCGATGGCTGCCCAAACGACCCCAAAGGCTCCCTGCCCCAGCTTGTTTTGAAACTCAAAACGTTCTTTTTTTAGACCCGAATCACTGCTGGCACTTTGCGTTTGTGTTCGAGAAGGCTCTAAAATTATTGTTTCTGAGAGTTCCGGAGACACAGTATCTTCTGAAAAGTATCTCTGAGAATTGGGGGCGATGATACGATCTACTTTGTCCGTTTGAATATATGTGTGTTCTAAAATATCTTCGGTGTTATACGTTCTTGACTCCATCATGCCCTCCTTCTATATGCAGTATTACATGAAACAACACTTGACTGCGGCACATATAATCTACAATGGAGATATCCAAAGAAGAAAGCGCATGCAAAGCTCATGGGTGAGCAAGATAAGAGCACAGTACGCACCCGCCTAAAAGATTTCACGCGATTCTGTATCGAATTATACAGGCCGACTGGATACAGAAACGGTGCATTTGCACAGTCGAATACCAAGCCCATTCTTCGATTCCTCCTTTCCTTTGTTTGATCTGGTATGTACTATGAAACCAGCCCCATTCAAACCTGTGACGCGCACCGATGAAACCACAAAAATGGTATTGCACTCCGATCCGGACAGCGAACAGACTACCGTCAAGGATCAAACCGGAACGGTTTTATGGTCGATGAACGAGTACGTCGGCCGGCGCATGATCTTTCTCTCTCCGAATGGCAATACCCTGCTTCTGTTTGGGAGTGTGTATTTTGGAGGACTCCTGTCGGACGATAAGGATGCAGCGGTTCTCAGCGTCTATGAGCAGGGCTCATTCTAGCTAAGCCTCTAATCTGTCAATGGAGAAGGAAACGAACAACCGTCAAAACCAAGAGGAAGGAATGGATAGGAAATTCAAACGCGATTTTCGCCTCTCCTCTGATTCTATCAGCATATCGCCTCTATGTTGGCAAAGAGTACGATTGCTCGCTTTCGCTTCGGAAATGGACTTTAATAGAAAAATAAGAGACGCGAGTAAACTAAGAGCCAGCTGTCTCCTGTACAGAAGATCACTCTTTATCTTGAAAAGGTCACGAGATAGAGGGCTTTGGATTTATTCTTTGATTGTTCTGCTCGAACAAAGTATATGATCAAAAATCTCTATTTATTTGCAGGAGCAACCTATGGCAAGAAGCATGATCCCAGCCTCACTTTTAATGTGTACGACAACCGCCTGTACCAAGTCTGATAAACAGATTGTAGAGGATATCTGCGAAAAATATTCCTGTTTAGACTCTACTGATGAAGAGTATCTCGCGGAGTATATTAGCGATTGTCAGACCGATGGCGAGGATTACTTTGAAGATCTTGATAGCTGTGTAGATGAAACGCGTCGATACTATATCTGCCTGAGCAACCTCTCCTGTTCTGAGTTTCGGAAATATTACGAAGAAGGCAATAATTCTGTCTGTAAAGAAGAATATGAGGCCTATTACGACTGCTAGCGGCAAGACAAAGCGCGATGTCGATTTCGCTTCTACAGGTGTGCCTTCTTTTTCTATTTCTGACAAAGAGACCAAATTTTACAACAACATGGTAAGCGTCTACCGATGAGCAGAACCCAATATGGAAAAAATTTTCCTTCGCGATAACGAGATAGGTCTCACAACAGGATATCACAGTCGGGAGGAATATGAGAAAATTCAGGAACTGGTTTTACAGCGTTGGCAAACCTGGGTTCGATATCGCGATACGAAGCGACTGCAAAGAATGTATGGACATGTTCCCCATACAGGCCGTGGAAGTGTCCAACTATTGGCTCCTGTATCGAAATGTGTATGATGAACAACGTTAGAAACACACCATAAACTGAGGTCTTGGTTGAAAGATTGAGCGTCATAAAACATTCCGGACATGTACACAACGTTACGGACATTCCAGCCCGTGATGTCCTGATTGAATTCTTTTGTAAAGGCAACCATTCCGGACATATCGGTAACGCCGGAGACATCCCAAGTCGCGATATCTGTATCAAAGAGGTACTCTCCTTCAAACATCTCAGAGAGATCTGTGACACCACACACGCAACAGAAAAGCGACTCGTCATATCCTCCTCTCTGAAATTATTCAACATTGCACGATCCACCTTTGTGTATTCGATTCCTTCGACTTGCTTATGCTTTTGCTATTATAGGTGGTAAAAGTTATTCCAGACCGTCTTGGGAATCACGAAGATAGAGCTTTGTAGAAGCAGAAAGGTAGACACTCGCGTTTGAATTTCTTATCCATTTGTCATGGGTCTTATTCTTTCGTATGACTCTCGTTGGGTTGTTCTTTCACAGAGAAGCCCACTCCCACGAAGTAGACATTCCGCACTTCAAAATCCCGGAGAAATCATCTTTCTTAAGGAGGCAACCAACGATAGAATCAAATACTTCTCGACCGCCGTACCAGAGCTACAGAACGTTAAGGGGGACTATTCAAGCGGAATATAGTTATATGGTGAACAGGTGTATCTGCCTCCTGAAATCTCATCGCGGCCATCGTTGCATTCGGGAATACCATCTCCATAGATAGGAAATTCAAACGCGATTTTCGCAGAACGGATCCCAGATGCGCTGGAGTAGTCCTCTGCTCTATTTCATCTACGGTGTGCAGGCATCGGGTGTACCACAGGACGCTTCTTGCAGGTCACAAGTATAGTAGTATCCACAGTTTCCGCCACCGTACACGGTTACAGCAACCGTTACATCGGTGTAGGTACAGTCCCAATAACCGGCAACCCAATCCCATCCGGATTGACCAGAGACATCTATATACGACCCCTCACACTGCCCCCAATCGGAACAATATGCCCCTGTAGAAGACCCATCTGCATTGTGAGAAGGAGAACTGGTTTCTCCGGTATCACAATATTGTGGATAACAAGCGGTAACACCGGAAGCCGGAACACAACTCTCTTGGGTTTGGGTTTCATAGACCGTACAACTCGAAACTTCGTGGCTGTTGGAAACATAGGCGTAACAAACATCGGGTCCAATCTCTATATCCGTGGTGACCGGATTTGCGGAAACATCGGGATCCGATGCCGTGTACGAACACTCCCAAATATCTCCATTTGCCGTTGCCGATCCCGGAATACCATCTCCGGTCTGATCGACGTTGAGCGTTGTTCCGGTATATGCGGTTCCATTTTGCGTCCAAGAAAAACTGTGTGAAATCGCATCTCCATCGACATCGCTGGGCTCGGTTTCCAACAGACAGTGTAAATCGTCCACCCCTTCTCTTGGATTTTCGGGATCGATGCGCAAAACCGCACCTTGCGGTGGCGTATTCAATATCGTCGTCGAAAGTGTCTGTGCAACACCGGGTTCGTGTGGATCGGAAGGGGTAAGCTCTACCGAAACCACCTGATCTCGAGCATAAAAAGAATGCGACAATGTATCGCCTCCTGTCTGTACAGTACTTCCATCGACCGACCAAAGAATCGAAAGGGCGGTATTATCCCAATCGTCATCGGAAAGAACATACACGACTTGCAAATCTTGATTGGTCGCCGGTGCATTCGGGGCAAGCGTCAAACCGGTAAGCGTCGGCAAACGATTGAGCAAAACTTCGGCTGCACTCAACGACATCGATTCGCCGTCCTCATCGGTCGCGATGACGGTACACGAAAGAGAATCATTGGGCGACGCCAATTGTGGAGAGAGAACAAGGCTCTCCTCTTCCCCGGCCAAATCGCCGTTTATGTACCATGCGTAGTTTGCCGTCCATGCATCTCCATCGTATTCCACAATATCCGCGACACAATTTACTTCACTGGTATTGTACAGCCCGTCGGCCGACTCAATGGAAACACTCTGTATGAAAGGAGCACCATTCACAATGGTGACACTGTCTTCTGCCGGCTCGCTCTCCAACTCTCCGTCAAAGGCATACACGACCGCGCGCCAAACCTCCCCTTTCCGCGTCTGAGAGGCATCGATTCCTTCGGCATCGGAATGCTCGACGCCGTCCCGATACCAAACGTAACGATATTGAATGTCATCGCCGTCTGGATCGCTTGCGCCACTGATTTGAAGGGTTAACGATTCATTTGACTTTGCGGGATTGGGTGCAATGACAACATCGGGTGTCGTTGGTGGAGAATTGGACTCTACCGTGAATTGAATCGAATCAACGGCAAAGCCACCCTCGGGATCTCGTACTTCTACTTGAATCTTTGTGTTGTCCAACGCCACAGTCGTAAGACAAACCGACTCTCCGGCTGCGTCGGGGGTGCTTTCGGGGCAAACCACCTCGTTGTCGAGAAGCCACTTTGCCGTCAGTGTATCCATTTCATGATTCAAATCCGACAAAAGTGCACGGAAGAAAATTTCGGTTCCAGCCTCCAGAACCACGGCATCTTCATGGGAAACGATCTGCACTTCTGGGTTATCGTTGTATTGTTTAATCGACGTATCCGCGAAACAGCCACAAAAAAATACAAATGGGAAATACTTCATTTTCCAAACCTCTTTTTTAGAAACAACATCCAAAATTCATTTTTCTGATTGTATCATGGAATCCGATTGCGCAATGGAAATACAAACAAAGAGAGAACCATTTCCTTGAATGCCTGGAAAACAAAAAACGTTTCATCTCGTCCTTATGCGCAAACGCGATGACGATGACAATTATTGGCTATTATCCTCAATTTGCGATTGCTCTTCTTGGGCTTTTTCTCTCTCTTCACGAAGAATCTCCGTAAAATCTCGGGCTTGCTCTTCACCGAGTAATTCCATCACTGAAGCCCTCCCCTCTTGCCGATATTCTCTACGGCGTTGTCGAAATTCTCTGTCTGAAATCTCTCCTTGCAGCATCTGCCGATGCAATTCTCGTTGTTTTTCGAATCCCGATTCGATCAGTTCATGAAGTTGTTGCGAAACTGCGGGATCGACATCATTGCTCTCAGAATATTGATTCACAGCGTTGGAAAAGAAATCCTGCATTTGATCCATGCGTTCGGATAAGCGCTCCTCTTTCTCCTGTTGAACGGTTTCTTTGTAGTCTTCCAGTACCTGATTGGAGACTTCCTCTGCCCAACGCTTTGCTCTCCGCTCCCAGTTCCTTTTCACCTGTGGATCATTCATACAAGCCTCTACACTTCCTTCCGCTGCAAGCATTTCATCGGCTTCAAATTCTCTTTGAGAGACCAGCTCTCGCACAAGCTCTTGCCGTCTGTTTGTCTGAATTTGGTCTTTGTGTGCGGTATCGAAAGCGTTCCACCACCCCGCTGCAGCGAGAAAAGCAAAAAAAAGACTCAGTACCCAAGGAAATTTAGACATAAATTATAGACCTTTGTCGGCTGTACTCTCTTGAATCTACAGGCGAACAGAGTACCCAGCATCATTTATGGAGAAAGAAATAGATCGGAAATTCAAACGCGATTTTCCACCCTCCCCATTCTATCAAGTCTGTTCCTTAAGGAGCATTCTTTCTCAAGTCGGGTCTAATGTAGCAGTGTTCGACCATACGGCCTTATAAAGATGTATCCTTCTTTTAGGCGAATACTATCTTTTTTGAAGTTGATTATTTCAACAAATGAAGCAACTGAATGAGGACACGACATCTGGCAATATTTCGGTACGCTTCCAAAACAGAGGCTAGACAAAGAACTGTGGTAATCGTTTGGCAAGTGCAAGTATATCCACCACTCTACGATATCTGTATCGTTCTGATTTTGGAAGCGAGGCAGCAAGTCC
>JAYYRF010000839.1:0-4458 GCA_036127535.1 Myxococcota bacterium
CGCGGGTGTGGTAGATGGCATCGACGAGATCCGCTGAGCCAGGAACCATATACGCTCCTGTAAATGTGCCATTAGAGCCGGGGTAGAAGACCCAAATCTCAGAGGTTCCATCGCCGTTCCAATCCGGCCCTATGCCACAGGTTTCTCCGCTGGCATGCATGTCGTTACCATAAAGAATGAGATCTCCGGTTCCTTGCTGCGCACCGGTGCTGCTGACGGATGCAAAGGTTTGGGGTGAAGTATTACTGTACATGGTCGCATCGCCCCATAGAACCCACACAGCTCCTTCTCCTGACTGGTAACTTAGGGATACGGAACCGTCGCACAGGAGGAGATCGTCAAGGCCATCTCCGTTTATGTCGCCACCGTTGGGAAAGCTTCTCGTCATGTTGGCGGCGGAGCCTCCCGTCGCATACATCGCGTCAGCATCGTTAACGGTATAGTCACCATCAGGGGTGCCTCCATAAAAGAGATAGATATACGCGTTGCCGGAGGATGAGTAGTATCCGACCAAGTCGTCCATGCCGTCACCGTTTATATCCATATCTTGGCTAAAACCTTTTCCAACGTAGTTACCTGAGCTACCAACGACACTCATGTATCCATCTTCTAGGTCTCCAAAGTAAAAGGCCTCGTCAGAGCTAATCAAGTCGACGCGGCCTGAGCCTCCGTTGTGCCCGGGAGAGCCAACAGCCAATGTCATGGGAGAAGAGCTATTGAAATCATTGAGTATACCGACGTAGAAACCCGCCTGGTCAGAGGAGCTTACGCCGGAGAAATCGTTGTATGCGTATTCGATATCGGCACCGCTGTTGGGCATAGAGTTACCCGAGAAAATCGACACGTGACCGCGATCTGAGTTGTATCCGGGGCTTCCGATAATCAAATCGCTCTTTCCGTCTTCGTTGAGATCTGCTGCTGTCATGTGAAAACCGGACTTATCGCCGCTGCTGCTTCCGGTATATAGGAGATCGCTGTTCCAGCCGGCTACGTCATTGTCCACAATCCCATCACAGTTGTCGTCAAATCCGTTCAAAGATTCTATCGCCAGTGCGTTTACATTGGGATCGAAGTCGTTGCAATCTTGTCCATATCCCTCGGCCTCGCTTCGGGAGCCATCGTTGTCTTGATCGAAATCATCGCGCCCGTCGCAGTTTGAATCGACACCATCATACCACTGATCGTCTGCTCCGGGGTAGATTGTATCATTTGCGTCTTGGCAGTCACCACCACCGGTATTGGGATCTTCGTTGCGAACAAAGGTTTGAAAGCCATCGTTATCTTGGTCAAAATCATCATTACCAGCACAATCTGAATCAATTCCATCGTACCATTCATCTACGGCATTGGGGTGGATATCGGGGTCATTATCATTACAGTCATCTCCCCCAGCGTCCAAATTGGCATATCCATCACCGTCGGCATCTGAAATCACAGATCCATATATGGGAAGAGAGACTTGCCCTTCGTCGGGATCGTTGCTCGTAACGGTAATCGAGCCTTCTACGTCATTGTAAGTCGTTGGTATGAACTGAATCGTAATGGGCGTTGAGGTCTGAGGTTGAACCTCAACCCCTCCGGAGCTTGTGGATGTGAAGGGTGTAGTAACGGTAATGCTATCAATGGTAAGAATTCCGGTACCCACATTTTTGATCGTCAAACTCTCAGAACCAAGAGAGCCATAGGCCAATGTTCCAAAGTTGATGGCGTCTTCTTCGATCTGTAGATTGGGTTGACCATCGACAACGACAACAGGGGATTGAGAAACTTTAATGTTATCATCGCAACCGATAAACAGAAGGCTGATTGCTGCTATCTTTTTGTTCATTTTATTCTCCAAACTTTAGTGGATAGTATAGCATATTTGATTTGTATGACTAGAAACTTTCGGCCATTCGGACTGGAGGTTCACTCAAAACGCCCAGCCTGATTAAAGTATCGGCGTGGAGTTTATCCGACAAGTGTTGTTCGGAACTGTTCAGTCTACGAAAATAAATACTGTCTTTATGTTCTTTTTGCCAGTCATGGTCTATTGTAAATCCGCATTCATATCGTTTGAGTTCCTTTGACCAATATTGAAGGAATTGATCTGCTTCATGGTGATTTTCAGGTTGAACAACAAAGGCGATACTCGCAAAGGGACGTTCGAAATTTAATTCCGAACGTATGCGTAAAAAATTTGCCACATTTCGAAAGACAATATCCCGTTTGTCCGTTCCTTTGACCGTTTTATAGGTGTCCTTTGAAAAGGCATCTATGGAAAAATGAATGAAGTTGAAGGTATCGTTTGCCATTGTCGGCAAGTTTGCCAGTTGGATGAGTAGCTTGCTGCGTTGTTCAGAGAAAACAACGGCATTGGTGTGTAGTTTAAATTCTCGAAACAATCTATTTTTTCGGTTCACAGCAAAGGCGTATTCTACAAACATATCGAATTGGGGATGAATAGTGGGTTCACCAAGCCAATGAGGGCAAAGATGTATTTCCTCGGGATAATTGGATAGATTGTGAAGTAAAGTTCTCCATGTGTCCCACGCCATAAACTTGGAGGGTACACCATGCGCCTCGTCTCTCATGGATTGAGAACACATTTTGCATTTTAAATTGCAGTGATCTGTGAGTTCCAAATTGATGTTGATCGCCATTTATCGCTCACTGTTTTCAGGCAGATGTTTGCGGATTTCGGCTTCATGTCGCAAAATGTTCCACGAGCACTCACGGCAACGATCAATTGGGTTGTGCGCTTCCATCGCACTTCGTACGCGCTTTAAAAAAGTATCCTCTATCCAAAGTTCCGATACCGTTGTACCTTTAATCGAACCTCCTGAACCCGAAAGAACACAACAAGGAGCCGTTTTCCCGTCGTTTTGAATCACGAGGTGATGCCATGCTTTTAAACACGGCGCACCCGATAAACCCTTTCTTTTTTTATCGGCTGCGGGCAAGCGATGTCCTCTCTCAACGCGATCGGACTGTAAAAAGTTTTGTAAGGTCGTTTCAATTTGAAATTCGGTTGCCCTCTCATGAGCTTCTTTGGCGATACGTGGTAGGTGCCGTTGTTGCGCTGGCGTTAATTGGAGTTTGTTTTGCTCAGGACGATAGGCGATCAGACTGTCAAAATCAACGCGAGAGGCTTTAATCGCGTGAGCAAGAGAGACGATCGCGGGGAGTTCGGTGTAATTTTGGTTGGTTACGACGGTATGAATCACAATCCTCGGAGTCGTTTTATTGTAACGTTCTCTCATTGTGGATAAACGACAAGCCGTTTGCACCGCTTTTCGAAAAGAACCGTGTTGCCCACGAAGCGTATCATGGGTTTCGGCATTAGACCCGTCTATCGAAAAGTGAATTTCGTCCCAATTCATGTCGAGTAGAGCCTGGGAGAGTTGCGCGTCGATCAGACTCCCATTGGTTGTAATCATGCCGTACATGCCGTGCTTTTTGATTGTTTTGAGCAAGGACAAAATATTTTTTTTCAAAAACGGCTCTCCTCCGCCCAGCACATATACCTGCTTCACACCGATTTTAGCCGCATCTTCCACGATGCGAATCCACTCTGAAATACTCAGCTCATCCTTGGCTGCTTTGTGTCGATAGGTCGTGTCACAAAAGGAACAACTGAGATTGCATCGCAAAGTGGGGTAAATCTCTAGCGTAACGGGTGCCTGTGGTGAGGATTTCCACTTTGAAATTCGACGGGCGATGGCTTGTGGCGTTTCGATGACGAATCCTTAAATTGCATATACAATACAGACTATCTCAAGATCGTGTGATGCGCTTTTCATAATCTATATTTTTGCGATTATTCAATTTTCTGATCTATCTTCGCGTCTGTGCTTCTATTATGAGTGATTGTTATCCCTGATTGGAAAAACTTCTGGTATAGTAAAAACATCCGTTTGTGATGAAAATCGAAAGGGAGATAAAAATCTTTTGGAGGACGTATGTTGCGATTTTATCTCAATGATCGTTTGGTAGAAGAGGCTTCGGCTTCTTCCAATCAGACGTTACTTCGGTATTTACGCTCACTGCCAAGACTTTCGGGCACCAAAGAAGGATGCGCCGAGGGAGACTGTGGAGCGTGTACCGTCGTGATTATCGACAAGGAGCTTGATGGTACGCCCGCTTACAAAGCGATTAATTCCTGTATTGTCTTGTTGCCTTCGCTACACGGCAAAAGAGTATACACGGTTGAGGGATTGCGTCGAAACGGTGACTACCATCCCGTGCAGGAGGCGATGGTCGAAGCATTGGGGTCGCAATGTGGGTATTGTACGCCGGGGTTCGTTATGTCCCTCTTTGCTGCATATTATCGCAAGGATATAACGGAAAGCTGGCAGAAGGAAGATCAGTTAGCGGGAAATCTGTGTCGCTGTACGGGGTATCGACCCATCCGAGATGCTTTGGAAGAGACGGTGGGAAAAGCCCCTGAAGATCACTTTGCTGCCCAATTAAAAAAAG
>JAYYRF010000840.1:0-3887 GCA_036127535.1 Myxococcota bacterium
GTGAAGTTCTTGAGACAGTACTCGACGGTTCGAACCTTGAGGTAAGGCCAATTTCGCTCCACCTGCAGCTGTGCAAAGAGCGTCTCGGCTGTCGCCATATCGATAGATCTTGGCTCTTGATCCGCCGTTTCTTGCCCATCTTCCGCACCTTCACCTGCGGTTTCCACTGGCTGCACAGACGCCTGTGCAGCTTCAAAGGCATCGATGATGCTTTGTTCGAGCTGCTTTTGTTGTTGATCGAGCTTCGCTTTTTCCGCAGCGCGCTCGTAATCGATAATCTTGGTGTGCACATCTTTGTCGAGAGAACGAAGATAGGTCAAGACACCGTCTTCCATGGTGAGAGACAGTAAAAACGCTTTGTATCGTAGCGCATCGTTGTTGCTCTCCCGAATTTGCCGCAGAAGATCGGCCGCATCTTCTGCGGTATCTGGATTGCGGAGCATATTGCTGTAGTACAGCAGTTCAAGAGACCGGATTTGAATGCTCTCATCCGGATTACTCAACGCATACATGATGCCGCGAACATTGAGCATCAGCGGATCGTCACCGGACAAAAGCATCTCAAAGGCCACTTCGCGAATCGAATCTTCTTCATCGAGCAAGGCGCTGTAAATCTTTTCGAAGGCGCGCTGGTATAAACTGCTGTCTGCGTCGCTTTGGCGAGCGATCTCGGCGTAGCACCGCAACGCTTTTTGGCGCAGTTCCACGGCAAATGATTGCAAGGGTGCCGCTTCTGGGGGCGCTATTTTTTCGGGTTTGTTGTTTCGAGTGCGATTGTAGAAGCTGTTGGCTCCCCAATAGTCCAATTTTTTATAGCGCTTGTGCGCCAGTCGGTAGATATCGTCTCTGCCCTTCTTCTTGGCGGCGGTCATCGCCTTCTTGAACCATCTTATGGCCTCGGCTTTATCTTTTTTGATGCTTCTCTTGCCTTCGTATGCCAAACCGAGATTGTACAGAGCGGAAGCTACGTCAAACGGAGCCGCTCTTTTCCAATACGCAATCGCCTCTTTGTCTTTTTTCTTTCTATCCAAGGCATTGGCGTAGTTGCTCAAACAGAAGGGCTGGTTCACCTCTGTTCCGGCTTTATAGTACTCGTCGGCTGTTTTTTGATTTTTGGGCACACCGGCACCGACCTCGTATGATTTGGCCACGAGGAAGAAAGCCGCGGGAATATTAAACTCTAAGGCTTTTTTCCACGTCTCAATCGCTTTTCTTTGACGGATATACGGAATTTTTTGAGACCCTTTACGAATTTTGTACTGGTAAAAATCGTTGAGTGCGGTCGTGATCGACGGATCGGCTTGCTTCAGATTTTTGAAGACCAAATCCAAGGGGTACAGTGAGGTTGATCCGTGTAGTTCCCGCAAATAATCCAAGCTTTGCAGTCCAATCGCGATATTTTCGTGCCCCAAAAAATCCTCTAAAATGCGCGGAAGCTTTGGATGTCCGGTCTCGAACAGCAATTGCCGTGCACGCTGAACCAGTTCGGACGACGGCTCTTTTTTGATGGTGTTTTGAAAGAAGGCAACCGCCGGTGAGTCTTTCCACGTACCAACCTCTTCGATGATCTCTGATCGCCGCTGTACGATCTCGCTCTCCATTTCAAATTCGGCCCACGTGATGGCACCCAAACAGCGGTGTACCGCACGGGACTCTACCTTTCCTTGCTTCTTTTTGTTGGCGATCGAATGAACCTTTGCATCTTCCCCTTCAAAGGAGTCTTCTACGATGGGATAGAACCCCAGTGAGCCCGCCGAGGATTTGGGATTTTGACCACCGTAGATCAGATAGGGCTTCTCGTGCCAAACGCCTCGGTTGTCCTTGACCGAAATACGTCCGACACACACCGGCGCCAGGGTTCCACTCGGGCGCACAATTTGTAGATCGATCTCCGAAGGAGCATAATTGTCTTTTACGCTCCACATGCGCAGCGTATTGTCGTAGGAGATCGAGTAAAAATACTGACCCTGACCTTGGAAAAGACGCACCACGTTCTTTTCGTGACCGCCAGCGTCTCCTTTGACGTGTGGTATCCCCTCTTGAACGAGCATTTGGGTCATGGTTAGATCGGCCCCAGCGGAGATGAGACGCAGCTTTTGATCTTGGTCTATGGCATAATGGAGCGCGACGACTTCTTGCTCGTGTAGGCTGGTACGGACTTTTTTGTGGCTGTCGTATATTGGGTATTCCTTGAAAGAAGAGCCATCGGGCGCATAGTGTGCATAAAGCCCATCGGAAAAACCGATGGCGAATCGACCTGTCGGCTGATGCACAGCGATGGCGGTCACCAAACGAGCCTCAGAGGAACCGGCCGCGTCCTCTTCTTCGGCGGAAGGATCCGATGGTTCTAACAACGCTTGTCGCCACGTTTCGGTTTTTTGATCAACGTTGAACAGCACTGCACTTTCAACGTCATTGGACGAAACGATCAGAAGCAATTCGCTCTTGGAGTAGGCTTCGATCCGTTGAATTTTTCCGTCGATGTCGATCGGTACCAAAGAGGATTTTGCATAATACAAATCTGGCAATTGGTATAAATTACCGTGAACGTCCACCGCAAAATTCCGATCGAGGGTTCCGCCTTTAAGCTCGAGATTTACCAGCTTTTGAATTGGATGCGGTGATGCGATCTCCGCGGCGATCGACAGTTCAAAGTTTTTGACGGAGAGAACATTCAGACCGAGATTTTGACCTTCAGAATGCTGAAGAGCAAGCACCACGTGCTGATCGCTTTGAATGATATCGACGATTTCACCGCGGTACGGAAGGGAGGATATGCGAGCTATTTTGATGTTCGACATCGAATCACCTATTTATGCAAAAGAATGAAGGAATTAGGAAAAAATGGAAATATCGTGCGCTTTTTCAATGCGAACCAAGGCGGTCAAGGCTTCGTGCTTCAGAAACTTCCCTTTGAACAAAAGGAACTCCTTGAACAGTGGCACCATTTGCGTCGCGAGATTTTTATCTTTGATCGACATGTCTCTTATGATACGCATCAGTCGCTTTTTGTCCTGCCAAGAGGGAATCCGTCCCGGTGAAAGGGGCGGCATTCCGCTCTCCTTTCTCGCCCGTAACTCGGCGTTGCTCTCTCCGGCACGGTTTGGCGGGAGGCGAAACAACTGCCGCCGCACAAAATCTTCGAGTTCTGTGTAGGACTCGAGCTTCAAGGTTCGTTGCTGCGATGTTCCCTTACCGAGATATTTGACGCCTTTTACCTGTGGTGCATCCTTGGACGGCGGTAGTTGCTCGATCGGATTGATGTATCCCTTCGCACCCGCCTTTGCCGCCTGGGGAAGAACCGACTCAGCCGTTGGCTGCCAATCATAGGTCACGTCGGAGATAAAAACCAAATCCCAAATGGTGCGAACCACCAGCGCACGGACGCTTGCGTCGTCACTGCTGGCCAGCATGATCAGCTTGTCGGGCTGTCCAAACCGCTCGGGATATTGCTGAATAATTTCCATGCCGGTCACGCGGATCAGAGAATTGGAATCCAAACAGAATTCATAGAGTTCTTCGGGTTTAAAATCTGCGTGCGTGATGTCGATGTATTCGTGTTCAGAAGCCGGATTCTTGATGGCGCGAAGGATAAACTTGCGCACATCTTGGTGCCGCGAGAACAAGAGGGGCTTGAGCGCACGAAAACCAAAGGTTTGTCGTGAGATCCACTCTTTGAGATAGAGCGAGGCGATTTCGATACCAAAGGCCCTCGTCGGCTTATCGAATGATCCAACCTGCTTATTAAACCAATCCATCGAGAAAAACGAACTCGGGAATACACAGTCCGGCGATAGCTCTGACTTTTCGGGCATAAACATCTTTCGGTAACGCACGAGACGGCTGCGCAAAAATGTGCGCCAAAACTTCGCTTTACGACTCTCAGG
>JAYYRF010000841.1:0-5192 GCA_036127535.1 Myxococcota bacterium
CGAGGGAAATTTGGAAAAGATTCTGCAAGTAGTAGACGGTTTGGGCTACGTACTTTTGATTATCGATGAAGCGGATCGTTCGATGAATTCCAACACGGGTAGCGATGGCGGTACGTCGAGTCGCGTGATTGCGCGTATCAAGGAATTTATGAGCGATACGAAGCATCGAGGCCGCGTCGTTATTTTGATGATGACCAATCGACCGGACAAAATCGACATCGACTTGAAGAGACCGGGGCGTTTAGACTATAAAATTCCATTCTTTTTCCCCCAAGATCAAGAGACGCGCGAGGCCGTGCTCGCCGCCCTTTTGCGCAAGAATAAAATTGAATTAGAAGAGGGGGTAATTGTCGATGTGATCGCCCCCCTAACCGAAGGCTACTCCGCCGCGGAACTCGAAGCCGTTTTGTTGCGGGCACTCAATTTGGCCTCGGAAGACGATCGCACGATTTTATCGGAAGATGATCTCACGTTGGCCGCGACAGATGTAATACCATCTCGTGACACTAAAATGCTAGAATACATGGAAATGCTCGCGGTCTTCGAGGCTTCTTCGCGAGAAATGTTACCCGACAAGTACAAAGATCTCGAAACGGAAGAGGTACACAAACGACTCGATAGCTTAAGAAGAGAGCTTGGAATCTTTCTTCGGGCTTGACAAGAACGGTAAAATCCCTTAAACAAGGAAGGCTCTTTTGTGTGGGTGAAAATCATTCATCACAACGCAAAAATCAGTATCGTGATATTGAAATGCTCCCATTGTTGGAGTGTAATGGAGAACAGTTATGTACGCTTTAATCGAAACCAGTGGTAGCCAAATGCGTGTAGCAGAAGGAGATGAAATCATCGTGGATCGTGTGACTGCCGATCAGGGCAGCAGCATCGAACTGGGTAAGGTTCTTCTTCTCTCCTCTGAAGAAACAAAAATCGGAACCCCATACGTCGCCGGCGCAAAAGTGCAAGCGGAAGTGGTCGAACACATTCTTGGGGACAAAGTAGAGACGTATAAATACAGAAATGCACGCCGTTACCGAAAAAGCATTGGTTTTCGCGCGCGTCTTTCTTTACTCAAAATTCAAAGCATCGTAGCGGAATAAGGAGATAAAATGGCTCATAAGAAAGGACAAGGTAGTACTCGAAATGGTCGTGACTCCAATCCTCAGTATCGAGGGGTAAAGCGGCACGATGGTCAGCAAGTAAAAGCGGGCAGTATTTTGGTTCGCCAGCTTGGAACAAAGTTTCATCCGGGCAGCAACGTAGGTGTTGGTCGTGATTGGACATTGTTTTCTCTGGTCGAAGGCAAGGTCAAGTTCGAGAAGCGCAACAACCGAAAGCTTGTATCGGTTTATCCAGAAGCATAATCGCTGACCCATTGTCGAGGAAATAGAGCCTTCTGTCAACGTTGATGGAAGGCTATGCTTGTATGGAGTATCAAAAAGATATACGATTCGGTAAGGGGGAACAGTGAGTTTTATAGATGAAACCCAAATTCGCGTGATGAGTGGAAAAGGGGGAGATGGATGTGCTTCGTTTCGCAGAGAGAGACACGTTCCCTTTGGTGGCCCTGACGGCGGTGATGGCGGCAAAGGAGGCGATATCGTTTTGGTCGCTACACGCCGTCGTAATACACTGCGAGAACTCCGGGGGCACGCCATTTGGAAAGCAAAGGCCGGTACACCCGGCATGCCGCGCAATTGCACGGGTGCCAAGGCCAAGGATGTGGAAATCTTTGTTCCCGTTGGAACACGAATCTTAGGAAAAGACGGAGAGCAGCTCATCGACCTAATCGAAGATGAACAGCGATGGATCGCTTGTAAAGGTGGTCGCGGCGGGCTGGGTAACACGCGCTTTAAATCGTCTGTGAACCGGGCACCTCGCAAAGCGACGCTTGGAAAACCGGGAGAAGAAAAAATATTGAATCTCGAGCTGTTATTGATGGCTGATGTTGGCTTGCTCGGATTTCCGAACGCCGGTAAGTCAACGTTGATTTCAAGTTTGTCGAGTGCGAAACCGAAGATCGCATCGTATCCATTTACAACCTTGGCCCCTTCTCTTGGCGTCGTAGAGCTCGGAATGGACGGCACTTTTGTCATGGCAGATATTCCGGGTCTTATCGAAGGAGCGGCAGAGGGACTCGGTCTCGGGCATCAGTTCTTACGTCACGTGCGGAGAAGTCGTATCTTATTGCATCTTCTTAGCGTTGGTCCCGATGAGACCGAAGATATATTCCATCGCTATCGCGTTATCAGAAAAGAATTGGAGAAGTTTGATCCGAGTTTGGCCAAGCGCAGAGAGTTCGTAGCCTTGACCAAAATCGACCTCATTTCAGAGCAAGAGACAGAAACGCTTCGCGAGACGTTTCAGGCGCGTTACCCCGATACCGTGGTTTCGTGTATCTCTTCTGCGCAGCGCAGAGGTTTGAAAGAATTAAAGTATACGCTCTGGAATTCTTTGCAGGATGATACATGATTTGGATGTTGGCTTGCGTGTGGGTTCCGGAGGAGACGCCCGAAGAGCGCTTGGCACAGGCTTCCCAAAAAGTGATCTTTGCATCCGTAGAGAAGCTCGGCTCGCATCGATATACGGCGCAAGTGCGCAGAAGAGAGTACCGAGGCGACGAACTTGTTTCTGAGCACGAAGAACGCGTGCAAATCGATTGGATCGATTGGGACAACTTTAGTTACATGCGCGAAGTAGATGATCGAGAGGTCATGAATCTGGTCGTTATCGATCACCAAACGTGGCAACTAAAAAAGAATGGAGTATGGGAGCAAAGACCCGATGCTGAGCCGTATCGGGTGCAGATGCGCAGTTCGTGGAATACATGGGATCAATTTGTCGGGCCGTTTGAAAAAGCTTTGGTTTGGAAAGATTTGGGAGAATCCGAACAAGACGGTAGAAAGGTTCAACTTTACGAGGTCGATGTCGATCCGCTCAAAATTTCTCAAAAGCGAAATCTCATACCGAAATCCATCTCAGGAAGCGTATCGATAGATCAAGCGACCGCGGTGCGTGTATACGCAGAAGTTCAATTGTCTTCCACACACGATGATTACACCAAAGACGTTCGTTTACAGCTTCGAAGAGAAGATATAGGCGGAGATATCAAACTTCAATCTCCGGCCGAGAAGAAGTGATTCTCCAATCGCTAAATGTTTTCTGTTCCAAATGACCCGAACGTGATAGAAGATTTTAAAAGGGAGTTTACGATCGATACCAATGCACTAACAAAGATAATCGTACAAGCTTTGTATAGAAGCAAAGCCACGGATATACGAATTTTGAATTTAGAGGGTCTAATATCATATTGCGATCGTTTTGTGGTGTGCTCTGCGTCTTCGATTCGACAAGTCAGAGCCATTGCGGACAATCTAATGATGGAGTTGAAGAAAAAACATGCTCATATGCCCCTAGGGATTGAAGGAAAGGGGCAAGGCCAGTGGATTTTACTCGATTATGAAGATGTGATCGTACACGTCTTCAGCAGCGAAGCGAGAGAATACTACACGTTGGATTCTCTGTGGATGGACGCTCCGTTAATTCCGTTAGATATTCTGGAAATCGAAGAACAAGAAGAACCATCGGATTCGTAGTCCGTGAAGGTATTGATCTTCCGCACGGGTAAAGGTAAGTGTCGTTGGGCAGATCAAGGAACCCAAGATTGGCTCAAGCGCATTCAAAAACGTCTGCCCGTACAGGAAGTTCTTCTCAAGCCCTCTCCTGATCATTTGTCGATCGAGAAGCGTCGGTCGTTAGAGTCCCAAGCGATACTCTCCCGTCTCAAGCCTGGAGATGCGGTCATCTGTTTGGATGAGAGAGGAGAGTTATGGAAGACGGAGCGGTTCTCTTCCGTTGTGCAGGAGGCTATGAACCGCAGTACAAAGCGTTTGATCTTTGCTGTTGGAGGTCCCTTTGGTCACTCTCCCCAGTTGAGAGCTGCTGCTTGGAAGACGGTGGCGCTTTCCAAAATGGTTTTAAACCACGAACTGGCTCGTCTAATTCTCGCAGAGCAACTCTACAGAGTTTATACATTAATTTGGGGTGGGGATTATCATCATTAGAGACTGAACTTTTCCCACGCAATTCTTCTAAAATTTACGCCAAATAAACGGGGTACCTGTGCTAATAATGAATAAACCGATCTTTACAGGATGCGAATGAAGAAATACTTGTTGGCAATCGCACTGGCGCAAATTTCTTGTTCTCCGTGTCGCATTAAGGATCTACGTCCGATATCCAGCATTGCAGAGTTATCCGATTCGTGCGACATTCCACCCAATTTATCTGACGCGTGGTCTTGTTCGGTTCCAAAGCCGCTCGATGCTTCTGTAGCGTCGTTGAGAGAATTACACGACGCCTGCAAACTGGAAGATTGGACGGATAAAGATCATTTTTCTTTGAATGATGGAGATTCTCTCAAGGCGTTGGAACACTACTATTGGTTTCAAAAACAAGGACTTTTAGGTGTTAAGTACGCATCCAAATTATTCTTGGGCAAACGCTTATTACCAAAGGATACACCCTTAATCGAAATACGGCTTCGAAAAGAGCCTCACATCTCGGATTTATCCAAGCTTTCTACTTTTACGGAAGAGGTTACGGGGGGTGGTGTATGGGGAGAGTATCCCAATTGGCATTTGCCGGAGACCAATCACAACCTCATTGCGATTCCGGATCATTTTTCCATTCGAACGCTTCGATATGCCCTCGCATCCCGCAAAGTGGAAGACGAACCGCTCAAAGTGTTAATCCTGTCCAAAGACCTCACCTATGTCTCTGTATATCCACCCAAATCCGAGCAGGCTGAGGTGATTGCTTGGGACGATGAAATCTATCCGAAAACCGATGCTGATTTCTTAAGGATATCTATTTCAGATGAGAGATCCATTTTGGATCTGCTATCGGTAATTACCGCATTTCCCACCAAAAAAATAGAGTTGGCAATGGATAAAAAACCCTGTGAAGATCCGCCAAAGGGTATGCGTTGTGTAGCGGGGGTTGATGAACTGGATACATTTTACATAGATATTGAGCCTCGGGATGTGTATGCCGAGTGCAAAAAGTCCGGCATTTGTCGTTCGACCAAAGGGTCTTGGTTATCCGCGGTGGAACAATGTAATTTCCAAGGGAAGCACTTACCGAGTCTGTATGAATACAAGGCCGCTCAAGTGTCAGATGGTAACGTGCAGTGG
>JAYYRF010000842.1:0-3452 GCA_036127535.1 Myxococcota bacterium
CGATCCACAACCCCCTCCATGAGGGGGGTTTTTTATGCGTTTTCCCGTTCTTTTTACCGCCCAAAAGAATCCGGAAAAATTCCTCTTTCAAACCACCAACTGTGGTAATATCGAGGTGCATGATTCATGCTTGACGTTTTATCAATCGTTTGCAAAGTAGGTTTAAAATGGAATTTCCATGGTGGAAAAAGGTCTGCGCATTTTGCATTCATCTTTACACCGCAAGCGGAGCGATATGGGGTCTTTTGGCACTGGATGCCATTTTCACAAACAATAATCAAGCGGCCTATCTATACATGATGCTCGCCGTCTTTATCGATGGAACGGATGGCCCGCTTGCCCGAAAATGTAATGTTCGAGAAGTCACACCATCTTTAGATGGGGCACTGCTGGATAACATTGTGGATTATCTCAATTGGACATTTGTCCCCATTGTTTTACTATGGTACTCTGACTGGCTACCCGAGCCCAAAGGTCTACTTTGCTCGATCGCGCAACTTACCAGCCTGTACGCTTTTTGTCAAACATCCGCAAAAAATAAAAAAGAGGCCATGTTTCGTGGATTTCCTTCCTACTGGAATTTCTTCGTCATCTATGTCGCATTGGGCCTGCATACCTTTGGGCAGTGGACCGTTGCCCTGATAACCCTCTTTCTCTCCGCCATGAGCGTATTACCGATTTACTTCATCTATCCAAACCGACTCAAGCGCTATCGGATGCTTCACTACGTTTTTGGTGGTCTTTGGTTCTTTTCCTTTGTTGGGATGCTCTTTTACTACCCAAACATTCCTTCCCCTCTGTTCTACTTCAGTTTGGCATATCCGATTTTTTATATCATTCACTCTTTCATTAAAAATATCGAGATGAACAGACAAGATGTGGCTCTTGAGCCGTAATTTTTCAAGCGTTGAAATGTCCATCGGAATTGATAACTTTGGCAAAAAGGATACATGCTAAAGGAAATCCACACACGCAAAGGAGACATCCATGCTCTGCTTCTTATTCGGACTGTTCCTATCTTCATCAACCGCCCATGCCGACGAAATCCAGCCCATTCCGCAACATCAAATTGCTGACGTAAACTCCGAATGGCTCGCAAAGAATACCGGCTCTTCTCCCCCTCACACAACCGATCATGCGGAAACGAAAGAAAAAGAAGAGGCCGAAGAAGATCCCAGCATCTTCAACATCGGAAACTGGGCGACCTTACTCATGCTCATATTTTTACAAGCGGTTCTCGGATTCGACAACTTGCTCTATATCTCCATCGAGTCGAAACGCGTACCTCCAGAAAAACAACAATATGTTCGCAGATTGGGTATCGGCGTTGCTATCGCCCTTCGGATAATTCTCTTGTTCGTTGTGATTAAAGCAATTGACATGCTGCAAAACCCGCTTTTCAGCATACCATTTTCAGGCTTCCTCGAATCGCAGCCACATACGCTGGCCGATGGCAGCACAGAGGGTGGAATGACGGTTCATGCCATCATTGTCTTGGCCGGAGGAATCTTCATCATTTATACAGCCTTCAAAGAGATCACCCACATGCTCTCGATAGAAGACGTAGAAGGGCATACAAAGAAGGAGCAAACTTCGGTTGGGAAAGCCGTGTTCTCGATTATTATTATGAATCTTGTCTTTTCCTTTGACTCTATCCTCAGCGCCATCGCTCTTACCCACGTTTTCTGGGTTATGGCCGTCGCGATTGTTATCTCCGGCGTTATGATGATGCTCCTCGCAGACCAAGTCTCCGAATTTCTGCAAAAGAATCGTATGTATGAAGTTTTGGGACTCTTCATACTGTTTATCGTCGGCGTCATGCTCGTTTCAGAAGGCGGTCATCTCGCTCATCTCAAACTCCTCGATTACGAGATTGAACCCATGGCCAAGTCAACCTTCTACTTTGTCATCATCATCTTGGTGTTCGTAGACGTTGCCCAAAGCCGCTATCAAAAGAAAATTGACCTCGAACGAAAATTTGGGGAGAAGCCTCCAGCCGAAGAACCCCAAATAGAACCAGCCAACTGAGACGCGTCTGTGCATCGGTTGTAGATACGACGACGGGTACACACTACTTCCAATTCGGCCCTGGGCATCCTTTACCGCCGTAATCTTTCGGTATACGGGATGCAATGACCCACATCACCCTCATCCAAAGCATCATCTCGATTGCAACCAACGGCTTTCCGTTGTTCAAAAATGCAACCGAGATGTCTCGCTCCGGATCTGCATAGGCCAGTATGTTGGTAAAGCCGAGATGCCCAAATGCCCTCTGGGTGTCCGGACCATAAAAGCTCAGATATTTTCCCCCGAGCATAAATCCCAAACCAAAACGAACGGGCAAACCAATAACACCATCTATGCGTCCTTTTCGATACTCCGCCACTGCTTGGGTCACCGTCCTTTTTTTAAAAACCTCAACTCCGTCCAACGTACCCATACGCAATAAAAGCTCAAAATAGCGTGAAACCTCGTCTGCGGTTGCGATAATATTACAAGAGGGAACGACACCCGTCAGAAAATCAGGATGATTGGCCAAGGAGACCGCATCCTGGAATTCCATACCAACCGACGTTCGAAAGAGTTTACGGGGAGGCCCAAATGGCTTGGGGCCCGTAAAAGACTCTTGCGCGACGAACGGTAAATCTCGAGGCGAAACGCCATACCGTAAATGAGAGAATCCAAGAGGCGCGCACAAGAGAGAGGTTAAGTGACTCTGAATATCGTTCCCCGTAATCCGCTCCACAATTTCAGCCACAATAAATCCGCTATGCAATGCATGATAGGCCTGTGTCTTCCCCGGAGGGGTCTCGAGCGGCAACTGGCAAATTCGGTCGATAATATGGGATTTATCGTTCACCAGCTCAATGGATATCAATCCTGAAGGGGTATTGGGAATGCCAGCAGAATGGGTCAAAACCTGATAAACCGTGATCTTGCCCTTTCCTCTTTGAGAAAATGCGGGGATATACTTGGCCACTGGAGCATGCAGGTTCACCCGCCCCTCCTCGATGAGCTTGTGTAAAAGCATTGCGGTCACACACTTTGAAGCGGAAAACATATTAAATAGCGTTTTGGGTGTCGCTAAAACGGGCTCTTGTGTTGATCCCGGTGAATTGCCTCGCGCATGACCGATTGTTCGATTGAGAATAACGTGTCCGTTTCGACGAATGCAAAGTGCCATGGCAGGCTGTAATCCCATTTTATAATAGACTTCCACCGCGCGCCAAATCGCCTCGACATCAGAACTTTTTAATCCAACGCGTTGCGGTGCAACCTCATTATCCGCGATCACACGAACCTCTTCGGGTGGATAAACACGGATGCGATTGGGTAGAAAACGACCGACACGAGGGATATACATGTTGTCTCTCTAATCGGTAAGGAGATAGTCTGCTATCGTTCCTGGGGTGATTCGTTTCAAAAGAGCACTAAGTCTCACTCGCTTCTGT
>JAYYRF010000843.1:0-11506 GCA_036127535.1 Myxococcota bacterium
GGTTTATATTTCTCCGCTAAACACGACCGAAAGAAAAAAAAGCGCAAAGGATGGCCCGATTTGAAACTCAAAAAAACAAAGACCCGATACAACGGTCTCCGTTTGGATGGTTTGAGCATTACCAACGGAGAATCTCTCAGTCGAGGGGTTGTAATGCATGAAGCCTACTACAATGAAGGAGAGACGATGGGACGAAGTTACGGTTGTCCTGCGTTCCGACCCGGTAAGGGCTCTCCGATTTTTGAGAAGATTCAGACGGGCAGTCTTTTTTACGGATATGCACCACAATGTGGAGAATTGATGAAGGGTGTGATGGAAGATGTGGTTGGATGGGATGAGATCTGCGGTAAAAATTCCAAGAGAGGTACGCCATGAATTCGACGGATAGAGAGGACGATTTGGAAACCGAGATTCGGTATGCGATCGAAGACGCCGTGATCGGAGAGCGCTTGGATTCATCTTTGATCGGACGCGTCAAGACGGTGGTTCGCGCAATCTTGTTGCGCCGTGGCTTGGGGGCGGCGCGCACACAGGTAGAGTTGAGCGGCACGGGATTGAATGTGCGCATCACGCTGCCTCCCAACGTACCAAGAGTTCGTATGATTCGCTTGTCCTTTGGCGGTGATACCTTTGCCGGCATTTGAGGATTGGGTACGCCGATGAAACTTCGCACAGAGATTGAGTTCCCAACCTATCCTTTGACCATCGGTCATCGAACCCCGATCATGTTGGCCGGCAGCTGCTTTTCTGTGAATATAGGGGCGCGTCTACGCCGAGCGAAGTTTGATCTGATACGCAGTCCTTGCGGGATTTCCTACAATCCGCTGAGTATGCACCAAATGCTCCAGCGATTGGCTGATGGCCGACCGTTTGAACGGTCGGACTTAACGATTATAGATGGGAGCCCCTATCCTTTTTTTCATCACGGCTCTTTTCGCAAAGATACGGTGGAGCAGACGCAAAAAGAAATAGACCATGCATGGACGGAAGCGATGCAGCGTTTTTCAGACCTTGGGATGCTTGTATTGACCTGGGGAACGGCTTTTGTATGGGAGCGCGAGGGGGTAATCGTCAATAATTGCCACAAGCGACCCCATTCGGAATTTAATCACCGAATCTTGTCGGTGGAGGAGATTATTAAGCCCTATGAAGAGCTTTTGTCGCATCTCTCAACATGTCATATTCTACTCAATGTCAGTCCGATTCGTCATCTTCACGCCGGTTTGGTGCAAAACAATCTGAGCAAATCGATATTGCATCTCGCCGCACATACCTTGTGTCAGCGCTTTTCCCATGTCCATTATTTTCCTTCATATGAGATGCTGATAGATGACCTGAGGGACTATCGCTTTTACGCATCTGACTTGCTACATCCATCTGAACTTGCTGTAGACTATATTTGGAGCGGTTTTCAAACGGCATTCTTCTCTCCGAAGACCCGAACTGTGATCGGTGAATTCGACAAGCTTCAGAAGAGATTACGACATCGTGCTATCGACCCGCATTCCATATCGTATCAGCGATTCATACAGCAAAACCAAAACCTTCTATCGCGTGCCAAACAGCAATATCCTCATGCCGATTGGACGGAAGAGGACACCCTGCTTGCGATGCAAGAACGCGCAATGTAGATACCACCGCGATGCTAGGATGTTCCTCTGCGACCTGGACGAAAATAGTGCGTATTGTCATAAAAAGATTCGCGATTGGCCGCCTCGTAGTATCCAGGATACCCGAGAAGTGGGAAAGGGGATAGATCTCGGGTTTTTCGAAGCGCGTTCGGATTTTCCAAACACGATGCGAGCATTTGGTCTACCTGCAAGCGTCTTTCGACGATAGATTGCCGGAAAAAACATTCTTCTACATGCCATAAAATCGCATGACCGGTCATCCCGATATACGGGTTTAGGCACTTTTCGAGCAGAGCGTGTCCAAAGAGAAAGGGTTCACACGTTTCAGCGATAACAGAGCGTCGTTCCCAAAACAGTTCTTTCCATTGAAACGTTCGGATCAGTTCTAAAATCGTCTTACACGAGGAGGCAATAACGATACCGTTTTCGTCGATGAGCGTGCCGATATTTTCTACATGACTGCGGTGCGTATCGCCTTGTTCGTGGCGCTGCAATATCGAGTGATACATACGTAGATTGAGTCGCTGTTTGCTGTGCGGAAAGGCAGCCCACGTCAAGGCATTAAAGAAGTCGTGCCAGCAGGCGGTGCGTGTTTGAATTTGGTGTTCTTGAACGATCTGTACTACATACCCATGCTCGAATTGGTCGCTTTTTGGGCCTTGTGGCACGAGCATGTAGGGCGGCGGCATGTATTGGTTTAGATCGTGTATGGACGGCCAAACCGATCGGATTTCCGTCCAGATGTCTTGGAGAATGTTGTACGCCGGGGAGCGGTGGATAAAATCGGGTATCCAATCCGTTGGAGGCACATACAAAGAGGGCATAGGTCGTTGCGTTAGCGGATGTATATCGTGTAGCGCCAGTTGGTGTTTTGGCTGATGTCCGACGTGTTGCCGGCATTGCAACACGCGTTCAAGTCGTACCAATTGCCCCAATGGCTGTATCCTGAGGCATTGAGATCGTATCCCCATAAGATAATTTGGCCGGAAAAGCCCATGCCCACGTGGGGGTAGGTCGGACTGTTTCCGGTAAAGATACCCTGCGTTGTGCCCGTTGGATAGATGGAGAAGGTTCCCATGGAAACACCGGCGCCACAGTATCCGTCGAGATAGCATTTTCCGGCCAAAGACGAATCGGTATGGAGGCCATAGTGAGAGACATCGTCTTCTGTCGAGGCGGCCCAGCCGTATACGACTTCCGTATATTCAGAGAGATCGATATTATTGGTGTACACACTGGCTGAATTCGAATCATTGAGAACCGCTTCTGTCATATCGTCGTTATTAATCAGCCGGCTGTGAAAATCGGCGGCATCCGATGTCGAAGCACCCGGGTTCGGATAGTTAAATACCGCAAGCCAGCCTCCGCCGTTGAAATCCATCTCACAAAAAGCTTCCAGCGCGTCTCCATTATCGTCGCTGATGTAATACACACCATCTTGTGCGCTGACATTGGTATTCAAAATGTCTTGGCAACTGTCTGCAAAGCACAGCGGATCGGTGCCATAGAGCTCGACTCCCTCATCGATTTGTCCGTCACAGTTGTTGTCGATTCCATCGCAAATTTCATCAGAGAGCAGATTGGCGAGGTCGTTGGTGTCGTCGCAGTCATCGCTGTTGTCTATATATCCACTCGGTTGATCGCAAGACTCAAGGGTGCTGTTTGCATCACCGTATCCATCACCGTCTGCATCTTCATAAAAGGTGTCTCCACCCGTTGCGCCATCTTCGTCGATATTTCCATCGCAGTTGTCATCCAAATCATTGCACGTTTCGGTGACCCCCGGATTAATGCTGTTCAGTGTATCGTCACAATCGGTATTATCAGCGATGTAGCCGGTTGGTGCATCGCAGCCGATTTCAAGGCTGTATGCGTTGCCGTATCCGTCTTCATCGGCATCCTCATACCATACAGATGGATCGATGGCGCCGGCTTCGTCAATGTCTCCGTCGCAGTCGTTGTCCGCATCATCACAGCGTTCATCTGCGATCGGAGATGTTGTGCTCGTGGTATCGTCACAATCGGTGTTGTCGGCGACATATCCGTCCGGAACTTCGCAAGCATCTTGTGTTGCGTCGGCATCGCCGTATCCGTCATCGTCACTATCGGCGTACCACGTGGTTAAGTCGATGGCGCTGTCGTCATCGATATTTCCATCGCAGTTGTCATCTTCTCCGTTGCATCGTTCAGACTGCCCAGGGTTGATATCGTCATCGTTGTCGTCGCAGTCCGTGTTGTCGGACAGATAGCCGGTAGGCTGTGTGCAAGCGGCGATTGCGTTTTGGTCATCTCCATACCCGTCGTTGTCGCTATCGAGATACCAGTTGGGTGCATTGGACGCCCCTTCTTCGTCGATGTCTCCGTCACAGTTGTCATCAAAACCATTGCAGGTTTCGGTAGCGGATGGGTTGAAAATACTGTTTGTGTCGTCACAATCGGTGTTGTCTTCGACATAGCCTGCCGGTTGTGTGCAACTGACTAAGATCGAAGAGGGGTCTCCGAAACCGTCGGTATCGGCGTCGGCATACCATACGGCTCCGTCCAATGCACCACTTTCGTCGATATCACCGTCGCAGTCGTTGTCGATGGTATCGCAATATTCATCTGCACCGGGTGCTTGCTCGGTATCAACGTCGTTGCAATCTTCATCGTTACTGACGTAACCCTCCGGTACACTGCATGCCTGAATCGTACTGTTCGCATCTCCGTATCCGTCTTCATCGGAGTCCGCATAGTAGGTTGTGGTGACGCCTTCATCAATTTCTTCGTTGCAGTTGTTATCGATCTCGTCACAAATTTCATTTGCGATGGGTGAAATGCTCTCGTCTCCGTCATCGCAGTCGCCACCAATCGTGCTCAGTCCCATATCGGGAGAGCATCCGGACACAATGTTGTTGTCGTCTCCAAACCCGTCGCCGTCTGCGTCCATGAAAAAGTCCATATCGAGTTCTTCGTCGATTTCCCCATCGCAATCATTATCGAGATCGTCGCACTGCTCTGCCGCACCGGGGAAGGACATGGAACTGGTATCGTCGCAGTCGGTCCCGTTTTCCACGAAACCACTTTGCGCTTCGCATGCTTCAATGGTAATCTCTTCGTTGCCGAATCCATCGTCGTCGGAGTCTGCGTAGAATGTAGACGTTACGCCTTCATCGATGTCGCCGTCGCAGTTGTTGTCGATGCCATCGCATATTTCTGTTGCACCGGGCATCGTGGTGGCATCGTTGTCGTTACAGTCCTCGTCGGCAGAGAATCCATCTCCATCCAAATCTTGTACAACGTTCATCTCTTCTGATTCTGCTTTTTCATCGCTTCTGCACGCGAGCAAGACAAGGGGGATCCAAAACTTCATACCAAGACTCCTTTGTTATCGTTGGATGTATTATACATGTAAACGAAAATTATTTTTTTAATAACGTCAATGGATCTATAGGAGTACCGTTTTTGCGGATTTCAAGGTGCAGATGTGGCCCGGTGGAATAGCCGGTAGAACCGACCGTGGCAATGATGGTTTTGTGATCAACGCGCTGTCCGGTTTTGACTTTGAGTTCGTGGCAATGCGCGTAATAACTCTGTATATTTTTACCGTGATCGATGATCACGAGGTTGCCCAAACCTCCTCTTTCTCCGGCAAAGGAAACCGTACCTTTGTGGATTGCCCGAATCGGTGTTCCACGTGCTGCGGCGAGATCTATGCCTTTGTGCATTTTTTTCTTCTTTGAAATCGGATGGACACGAGGGCCGAATTTAGAACTCAAGCGTCCTTGAAGAGGATATAAAAAGCGATTTTCTTCTTGTGCCGCAAAATCTCCTTGTTCTTGGGAGAGTTGTTTACGGAAGCGGGTTCGATACGGAATGGTATCACGACCGACTCCTGACAGAGGCCCCGGCATCTTCATATGCATACTGCTACAAGCGAAAAGCAAAAAGATCATAGCACTATCATATATTAGAATCCCCCTTTCTGCGCGTTTGATTTGGATTCTTCTCCGTTTGTAATTTTATGGGGTACAATAGGACGATGATCGTCTCTCGGATTCTATTTGGAGGTTACCATTTGGTTCTTATTGCTCAGCTGTGCTCGTTTGGAAGCACCGACGTGTGAAGACACAGATGATTATGCGTGTTTTCGCGGTGTTTTCAGAGATTTGCTCGGCTCTCCTGTTGAAGGGGT
Source organism: Myxococcota bacterium (assembly GCA_036127535.1). Taxonomy (GTDB): domain Bacteria; phylum Myxococcota_A; class UBA796; order UBA796; family UBA796. The sequence continues at coordinate 5,806 of JAYYRF010000843.1, forward strand.
TTCGGTCTGTATGCCGGAGTATGAGGGAGTAGATTGTATTACATCGGATGAGGACGGACAATGGAAAATACCGGGGCTTCCAAAGGATGAAAACCTCTTTGTAACCGCGGAACACCCCGATTTTGCCCCTTCTTTGTTTGCCCAAACCACTTCGATGGATTGGTATGATTGGTATAAGGTTATGATTCCGCTTTGGGTCATGGAAAGCAATGCCAATCGATTGGAACTCGAAGAAGACAACACCAAGGGCAACATTCTGTTTTTAATTTGGGAAGGTCTCAATCTCGATGGCATTGATACAAACAACATTTCCGGGGTAACAGCACAGATGGAACCCAATTCTGAATTCTTATTTTATACCGATGGATTGGGATTGGCGAGCCAAACGGCCGATGCAACATCGGGTTCCGGTTCTGGTGGTGTTTTGGGTTTAGAGCCCGGAGAGTATGCGTTGTCTTTTCAGGCGCCGGCGGGGGTTTGTGGGGAACAGATGTTTCATTACGCTTATCGAGAAGATGGCACCATTCCTGTGCCGGTGCGCGCAGGTTTTACGACGGCAATGGATGTCATCTGTCCTACAGAGTGACGGAAACTAAAAAAATAGGCGGATCAACAGCCTGTCGACAATGAAGGAGGGTAGAATGCCAAACCAGTATGCGATGTGCGCGTCAAACCCCACCAAGTATTGTGCCTTGGGATAGTTCGAAAAGAGAGCGTGGTTCATCGCTTTGGTTACGAGGGAGACCGGCGGAGACGCCAATGCATTCTCCTCTGCCTCTTGTTGAAGTTTCTCTATTGCAACGCGGTACGGTTCGGCATCTGGATGGTTTTGTATATTTTTGTCGGGTGGTGTAGACCAAATGGGCGTTTTAATGCGACCGGGCTGAATCAAACTGACGCGTATTTTTTGTGGTCTCAACTCCACGCGCAAGGCATCACAAAATGCGGTGAGTGCGAATTTGGATGCTGCGTATCCACCCAAGAGAGGTCTAACAAAAATCCCGGCGGCCGAGCCGGTGAAAACAATGCGCGCCTGTTTGGACTTGCGGAGTAAAGGTAAAAAGGCTTGGGTCATTTGGATGTGCCCAAAGACATTGATTTCAAAAAGGTTTCGAACCGCATCGACATCCAATAGCTCAACAGGGCCGCCCATAGCGATACCAGCATTGTTGATCAGTCCATCGAGGTGATCGGTGTGTTGCGCGACAGATATTCGAAGTTCCTCAATGTGCTCCTTCGAACGAAGATCCAAAAGGAGAGGTATGATGTTTTCCGAGAGACCGAGAAGGCTTTGACGTCCCGATTCCGTCGGAGCCGTCGCAAAAACCCGATGCCCTTTCTGTGCGAGATCCTCCGCAATCGCGCGTCCAATTCCTTGGTTGGCACCGCTGATGAGATAAAATTTACCCATGATTCAATCCGTAGATGAACGTTCGAAAAAATCATATATAACATCTGCCCCCCAGTAATCCTTGGAACGCGGTCCAAAAAGCGGATTATCAGCTCCATGCGGAGCCGGTATATTGTGCCCAACACCGTGAACCGAGTCGAGTTCGATCAATGCGGCTGAGTTTTTCCAGCTTTCGTGTATGCTCAGCGTTTGATCTGCCCCGGTTGGATTGGGAAGTTTCAAGAGAGTGGCAGGGGATGTGTTCCCCGCATTGCGGCTCCAATACTCGATGGTCTCCTCCGTACCCAAGACACGCCCGCGTTTACCGAAACCGTACAAGGATACCACGCCTCCTTTGTAGGGATTGACCGGATCTGCGGTTCCATTCATTAAAAGAAACGAGATCGCCCGGTTACTGTGCTGGCAATCGAAATTCTCTTCGGTCGGGAAGTTGGTACCAAGGGCCGCGACCGCATGTATTTTCACCGACTCCAAAGCCAAGCGAAGAACGAAATTGCCTCCGTTGGAAAGGCCGGTTGCAAATATTTTGTGTTCATCGATGGAATGGTGCTTTTCGAAGAAGGCAATCATTGCCTCTACAAATCCAACATCGTCGAGATTTTTACGATTGGCCGCATAAGGTCCTTCTTTACGACAATCGTTCCAATGTTTCTGAAATCCGTGAGGATAGACGATGATCGCACCCGTTTTGTCCGCGATTTGTTCAAATCGGTATCCAAATTGCCTTTGTATTGTCAAAGGACTGCTATTGGAACTGTGGAAGATAAAAATCAGAGGTGCGCTTGGAGAGGAGCGGGAAGGGGTATAGTACATGAAAGAGCGTTTATACCCCTTGTGTTGGATGGTGCCTTGCTGCATCGAGTGGCCGGGGGTGCTCGATGCGTTTTGATGCGTGCAGTGTAGCGTGCCCGATGAAAGCGCGAGTAAGAATATAAAGGCCTTTGAGAGAAGAGATTGCTTCATGGAAGACAAAAGAGTATGGGGGTAATGTCAATTACTATAAAGGGTCATATATGGAACATCCATCATTCTTATACGGTACTGCATGGAAAGAAGAGAGAACGTCTTCACTGACGCTTCTCGCCTTGCAACACGGATTTCGCGGTATAGACACGGCGAACCAAAGAAAGCATTATTTTGAAAGAGCGGTTGGAGAAGGCATATTGGAAAGTGGTATACCGCGCTCAGAACTGTGGCTGCAGAGTAAATTCACCTATGTTCGAGGGCAAGACCACCGTTTACCATATGATCCGGGTGCCTCCCTCCCGACTCAAGTGCGACAGAGTATAGAAAGTACCCTTGAAAATCTACAAACCACCTATATTGACTCCTATCTTTTACACGGACCATGGGCTCGTGAGGGCTGGACGGCACAAGATCGGGATGTTTGGAGGACGATGGAGGAAGCGTACGAGCGCGGGGTACTCAAAAAGATCGGCGTGAGTAACTGTTCTTTGGAGCAGGTAAGTGCTCTTCTGCAAGAGGCTCGTGTGCCTCCCTCCTTTGTTCAGAATCGTTGTTACGCGCGAACCGCATGGGACAAAGATATACGGGAATTCTGCGGGAATCACAATATTGTATATCAGGGATTTTCACTGCTCACGGCCAACCGAAATATCTTTCAGCATCCATATATGCAAGAGCTATGCAATCGGTACCAAAAAACAGGCCCACAAATCGTCTTTCGTTTCGCGTTGGCGGTTGGTATGCTACCGCTCACGGGAACCAGCAATGCGAAACATATGCAGCAAGATCGAAACATTTTTGATTTTACGCTCTCTAATGAAGAGTGCCGTCGTTTAGAGCATATTGCTGTGCGCAAATGATGCGCTCGGATTTTTACTCAAATAGATCGTTCGAATCGATCAGATAGCGGTTAATTTTTGATCATCGGTACCATCGTTCGCTCGGAGAGATGCATGACACAATTTTATATGATCCGTCACGCACAGTCGGAAAACAATACCCTGCATCTATCTTTATCACTTCAATACCAACAGAATTATCGCCATGTACGACCAATAGAGGCGAGAAGAAGACACCAAGATGCCAAATTGTCTGATTTGGGAGAACGGCAAGCAGCCGCACTGTCCCAATATTTACCGAAGCTTGTAAAGGGAAAAACGGTATTGGTTTGTAGTCCAATGCAGCGGGCTATCGACACTATTGTACCCAGTCTACCGCATTTAAACGACGTTGACCTTTGGTGTCATGGCAAACTCTACGAGGTCGGAGGATGTTATAAGCTCGATCGGGCATATCCGGGACTGACTCCGATAGAGTTGCGCACTTATTTCTCGCGTTTGGTTCGCATCCCGGATCGGGGTTGGTATTCGGAGCATCACGCCCAAGAAACCCCAATGGATCTACATGACCGCGTTGAGCAAATGTATCGCTGGATGCAAGAGATGCGAGACTCCGAGTATGAAACGGTAATTGTTGTGAGTCACGGTGCTTTTATGGCGCAATTGATTAGCCGAATTCTAGAGACGGAACTCATTTTGATTGCGCACGCAAACACAGGGATGACCCAATTTTTGTGGGATTCGCAGAAAGGCTTTTTATTGCAAGGCGTCAATGATTGCCGGCATATTCCCCATGGACTGCGCTCAGGGGACAGCCTGTCGGATGGTTGGTGGCCTACGCATAAAAAGTGGGATGTGTATGTCGCTAGATTTGCGTCCTTCCCCCAGAACTATCCTGCGCTGTATAGAGAAACCCTTCAGCTACGGGAAGAATTTCTTCTGCCGAAGGAGGGTTTAACGGTATCGGATTACCGAGAAAGTGATGCTCGGAGTGTGCACTTCGCCGCATTTTTGAAATCTGCATTATTGGGGTTCGTACAATACGATCCGATCTCGCATCGGATACGTCAAATGCTGGTAACTCCGGAGGCGCGTTTACAAGGGATTGGAAAACGTCTGATTCAGGAGGTGCTCAAGGAGTATCCGAAACCAAAAGTACATGCTTGGAAGGCATCGGAGCCTTTTTACATCCGGTGTGGTTTTGTTCCCAAGGGAGAGGCTTATCTCAGCAACGGTGTATGGTGTCAAAGGATGGAATACAGAGCCCAAACGGTTGAGGATTCTTAGCGAGAGACGACGGGTATTGGATTATAGATACCGAAGTCTTGCCATCCACCGCGTTGGTAGATCGGGTTCATGAGGTGCCCCACTTTGCTGGTGTGCGTCCATCCCAATGCGTGCCCGATTTCATGAATGAGGACGCGTTCACGCCGATATGCCTTTGGCGAGAGTTCGATCCGAGCGGCCAATAACGTTTTAGATTGGACGGTCATGCGTGTATAGGTCTCTGCCACCCGGCGATCATCTCGATAACGACGCGTGATCATAATGGCTCCAGGAATATAGTGCTCCATGCATTCAAATCCGTCGTAATCGACCTCAACTTGAGAGAAGTCGTATCCACGCTCCACCCACCAACCAAAAGAATGTAGGATGCGCTCTGGTTCTAAAGGAAGCGATGCACATACGACGATGCGAGGAGGATGCTTCCACCGTGCTTCTTGTTTTGGTTCACCAGCGAGAGATAGGGTTGTGAGAAATACAATCATTTTTTGTGGGGCGTGATGTCTACATAGTAATTGTAGGATATCTTCTCGCAGATACGCAGCGGTTTCTGCGTTCTTTACGAACTCTTTGCAGGACGTTTCCATGAGTATATTCGACCATCCAATTATCTCTCAACGATATTTTTTTCCGAGAGAAATTCAAATAGAGGATCCGGTGATGGTTCCCATTTCTTGTGGCATGTTGCGATGTTTTTACCGAATACAGAATCTCGAGTGTCCGACAGTGGTATTTTTTCACGGAAACGGAGAATGTGTTGGCGATTATATTCCTCACTTTACCGATGCTCTTTCGAGCTTTGGCGTCAATGTATTTTTGGCTGAGTATCGTGGATATGGTGGTTCAGATGGTACACCACAACTGTATACGATGCTCAAAGATGTGCATTCCATACATCGCTTTTTAGAGATAGAGCCCTCAAAGATATTTGTTTTTGGTCGTTCCGTTGGCTCTATTTATGCCTTGGAGTACGCGTCGAGCTATCCAATTAAGGGTTTGATACTGGAAAGTGCCATTGCTTCACCGCTGGAAAGAATTGCATTGCGCGTGCATCCCAACGAACTGGGTGTGGAGTGGAGCCAACTCAAAAAAGAAGCGGATCAATATTTAAACCACCAGCGCAAAATCAGTTTATATGATGGCCCAACTCTGATTTTACATGCCCATAATGACTTCTTGGTCGATGTGTCTCATACTGAGC
>JAYYRF010000844.1:0-3637 GCA_036127535.1 Myxococcota bacterium
GGTTCGTAGCACTCTACCCGTTTGTTCTGTGCGCTCACCATATCGTATCTTAATGGGAGCGGGAGGTAGAAGCGAGACAAGACTTCGGCAATGCAAAGCGCAAAGATGGTACCCACAATGAGCAAGAGCAATTTTTTCATCTTTTCGTGCCGTCCTCGGTACCGACCGGTCTACGTTCCGTATGGTAGTCGCGGCCATCCCGTCGAACAAAGGGAAAATTTAACGTCGCCAGTCTTCTCTTCCCATTGGATTCCATCGGATCTCGCGTTCCCCAAGGAACGGATCTCAACGAAACGTCGAGGAACGCGCATATGCTCGATAGGGTTATCGTATCCAGAACCATTTGCGTTTGAAATAACAGAAGTTCGAGCCTGAACCACTCATATAGTCAGAGCCGCAGTAGTAATTGTTGTCTAAGGAGCAGGCGTGGCTGAAGTAGGAACCGGATCCGGCATAGGACCCGTCGTGCCCGAGAGAGGTATACCCACAGTATCCGTTCCATCCAAGTGCGCCGGTGCATGCGCTATCCGAATTGTCAAAGGCCGCAAAGACAATGGTATTTTCAAAATTGCTATTATATTGTATGACGCAAGCTCCCGTAGCGGATTTTGCATTCATATTTCCATCGTACGCCGCCACCGCATTTTGAAAGGTCGCGTCTGCGTTCATCTGAATTCCCTCCAAAAAACCGAGGGTTACGTCGTTGTCGTTATCGATGCGGCGTACCGTAAGACGTAACATCGAAGACGATCCGCCGGCGGCCAACAAATCTTGCCATCGAGACAGATGCAGAACGTAATTTTGATCGATATCGGGTGAGCCCAGCGTTTGTACCCGCGCGCTGTTGGTGGCGGTGTATGTACTCGCCGTCCAAAACGAGGATTGGGTCGCAACGGAGGCCACCAACGTCCATCCTCCCTCATCCGTCGTCATATCGCAGTAAACTTCAAATGGGTCGGCACCGCTGTTGGCTCCGTCCACATCGATGGTGTATACACCATCGGATACCGAGGGGTATTGCGAGAGGATATCGGCGCAGCTCACACCCGTTAGACAAGAGCCCGTTTCCAAATAGGAACTGGGACCTGAGTCATCGCAGTCACTGCCGCCACAGGCTTCGTCGGAGTAGCCGTCCCCATCCGCGTCGTTGTCGATGTCGCCGTCGCAATTGCTATCGATCCCTTCGCATGTCTCCGTCGCTCCTGGGAATGCGAAAACGTCGTCGTCGGCGCAGTCACCGCCTTGTACGACATAGTCGGACGTTGGTGCTTCACAAGCGGTCGTGACCGTTGAATCCAGCCCGTATCCGTCTCCATCTATGTCTAAATACCAACTTTTATTCAACCCTTCGTCGATGCTTCCGTTGCAGTCGTTGTCAAGAGCGTCGCAAATCTCCGATGCATTTGGGTTGACCGTTGCTTCGGTATCGTCACAATCATCATCGCTCGCTAAATATCCGGTTGGCTGTTCGCAAGAAACCACCGTATAGTCACTGGAGCCATATCCATCGCCGTCGTGATCGATGTACCACGTTGCCGCATCGGTTGCGTCTTCATCGATATCTCCATCGCAATCGTTATCGATTTCATCGCAGCTTTCGGTGCCGGCAGGAGAGATACTCGCGTCCGAATCATTGCAATCCTCGGTGTTGTCCGCATGTAAATTGGGTGCATCGCAGGCGATAACCGGTATACTCGCTGTGCCATATCCATCTCCGTCAGCATCTTCGTACCACTCGCTGGCATCGATGGCGCTGTCTTCGTCTATATTCCCGTCGCAGTTGTTGTCTGCACTGTCACATAATTCCACCGAAGCCGGATTAATGGCCGCATTGTCATCGTCGCAATCTCCTTCGTATAGCACATAGCCGCTGGGTATCTCGCAATCCTCGCTGCTCGCGCTACCGTCTCCAAATCCGTCCTCATCCGCATCGAGATAAGACACAATGACATCGGCGGCATCGCTCCCATCTATCGTTCCATCACAGTTGTCGTCATCTCCGTTACAGATTTCGACGGCTCCTGGATAGACATCGCTGTCTTGATCATCGCAATCGGTGTTGTCGGCGACGTAGCCCGTGGGCTGTGTGCAGCCCGTTGTGGTACTGGTATTATCCCCAAAGCCGTCGAGATCGGCGTCATTGTACCAAACCGACGCATCCGATGCGGTCGCTTCGTCTATCTGACCGTCGCAATTGTCGTCAAAGCCGTTACACGTTTCCATCGCACCCGGATGGAAGAGGCTGATGTTGTCTTCGCAGTCCGTATTGTCAAGCACGTAGCCGGCCGGTTGCTCGCAGGCCAGCAGTGTTGCGGTAGCAGACCCATATCCATCTTCGTCTCCGTCTTCATACCAAAGGGTTGCACCCAAAGCCCCTTCCTCATCGATATCGCCATCGCAGTCGTTGTCGATTTCATCGCATTGCTCGGTGGCTTGCGGGTTTACTTCGCTATCGACATCGTCGCAATCTTCGTCGTTTTCGACGTGGCCTTCCGGAAGAGAACAAGCTTCCATTGTGGTTTCCACATCACCATACCCATCTTCATCAAAATCGAAATAAAAGGTGGTTGTCACACCTTCATCGACGTTTCCATCGCAATTGTTGTCGATCTCGTCGCATATTTCGTTGGCGATCGGTGAAAGCGCGGGGTCATCGTCATCACAATCTCCCCCGATGGGGGTTAAGCCCAGATCCGGATTGCAACCAGACACCACGTTGTTATCGTCCCCAAAGCCATCCCCATCCGCATCGACGAAGAAGGATACGTCCAATCCTTCATCAACCTCACCGTTGCAGTTGTTGTCCAGACCATCGCAGAGTTCTTCACCCCCCGGAAAGGCATTTTCCTCGGTGTCATCACAGTCAGATCCGTTGCTCACATATCCTTCTGGCACCGAGCAAGCTTCGGTAACGATCTCTGGATTGCCAAAGCCATCTCCGTCGGTGTCAGCGTAGAATATGGTTTTTACACCCTCATCCGCTTGTCCGTCACAATTGTTGTCCAGTCCGTCGCATATCTCTTCAGCACCGGGATTGGTTTGGCTCTCTCCATCGTCACAATCCTCATCGGAAAAGTAGCCATCTCCGTCCAAATCTTCTACAACATCAATATTTTGAGAGTCATTGCTCTTTCCGCTTTCTCCACAGGCCATAAGAAACCATATCACCCATTGCATGCCCACCTCCTTCTCAAATGATCAAGCCTTGATGAAGTAAAGTGTATCATTCTCAACACATATAAAGCAGTTTTTTGAATCTTTTAGAGCGAAAATTTTCGGCGTCGATTCTGCCGATTTGATCCGAAAACGTCCACACCAAAAGATTTTATATACGCCGAATTCTTAATCGTTCATCTCGTTGGGACGAAGAGAGGGGAGGCTTTGGCAATCAAAAATCTCGCTTTGATACCGTTTTTTACCTCCCTTTGTTACCCAGACCATAGCGATATGCGTATGCAGTGTTCGTAATTGCGAGAGACGTTTATTGTGGTTTTGTATAGAATGTGGTGATCAGCCTCTTCTTCGCTGGAGTATACTACGAGCACGCACACATCTCTTTTTTCCTTCTTTTGCCGCGTCCTGTTCAGAAGCAGAGAAATCCACCGATTCTGCTAACACTGTCCAGTCTCCTGAAGAT
>JAYYRF010000845.1:0-4413 GCA_036127535.1 Myxococcota bacterium
TCCTTCTTACCCTTGAGAGTCTCCTAACTCTACCCGCATTTTCAGCATGCTGATCGCATGTAATGCTCAATCAGACATCGATGTGGGCAACCTCAGTCTTGCACCAAACGAAATCCCAATGAATCATTGGCATTGTGCGGATCGATGCCCAAACGACTGGAGACGCGCGCGTATAGAGAATCGAAATTCCAACTCCCTCCGCGAAAGATCCGATGCCCCCCCGTCGCCGGACCACTGGGGTTTTGAACCTCCTTCGTACGCTTTTGATAGATGTTTTCCGCGTAATAGTCCCAAACCCATTCGTAAACGTTGCCACTCATATCACACAAACCAAAGCCGTTTTTCTTTTTGGTGCACACTGGATGAGTCCGGTTTTTACTGTTGCTATAATACCGTCGTTCCCAGTCATGACCATTCCACCAGTAGTCACCATACCAAGCGACACTGTCTAGCTTGGAACTTCCCGCGTATCGATAGGCTTCCCCACCACGCGCCGCGTATTCCCACTCGGCTTCCGTCGGCAAACGCCAGCCCGTACAGCCCTTCACCCAAAGAACTTCGGCCTGCTGGACGCGATAGCATTCCGACAAACCCTCTTTTTTACTCAAAGCATTGGCAAATTCAATCGCATTGTACCACGACACTTTCTCGACAGGACACTGCGAACCACAATCGGAAAATCCACTTGGATTTTCTCCCATAATTCGTCGATACAAAGATTGCGTAACTTCGGTTCGCATCATTCGGAAGCCGTCAATCGCAACGCGGTGGGACGGCTTCTCATCCGGAGCGCATCGATCCCCTTGCTCGGAGCCGCATCCCATTAAAAACTGACCTTTGGGTATGTCCACGGCTTCATAGCCCAAGAGAGATGGATCGTCGACCGATATTCGCATGGTGCTCGTTTTCTTTTCCCTCAGCGACATACCAGTCTCAATCGTGCGGCCTCTGTATACCAATTGCAGTCTTTGAGAGCAAAGGGGAACCGTAATCGTAATGGGCGTCTTACCGTATACAACACCATCGATCTTAACGTCAGCAACAACTTCGTTTCGATTCTTATCAAGGGCAGCTACATACACACCCGCGAGACGAGGAGTCAAAGGGTAATCAACCACCTCCTCTTCTTCTCCCTGCTTAGCGAAAAATTGATACTTCGGTCCTGTAAAACAAGGATCGGAAACGGATATTTCATGTACCCCAAGAGGAATTCTCTTTCGGCGAATGGGTGTTTTCCCCAAAGGAGAACCATCGAGTAATAGGGCAACGTTCTCTGCAATATCGACACTCAGCCATCCAAACTGGGGACGCAAAGATATGGATAGACGCGTCTTCTCTGAAATATCCAATCGTTCTTCCTTGGTCTCAAAGCCGTCTTTTTGTATTTGAATGATCTGAATTCCCTCAGGTAAGCTTTTAGAACACGGGGTTTGTGCGCACAAAACTTGTCCCCTCCAGATGACACGCGCTTTGCTTGGTTCTGTCTCAAAGGAGACCAACTGTCTTCGTTCGGATTCCGCTTGCCAAGACACGTCTTCTCCATCTGAGAAACCACGTTCTATATATCCTCCCTCCATGTTCAAGAGCCGTTGCATCATGTTCTTCACCTTGGGTTCAAGACGGTCGAGCAAAGACCACACGTCCGGTGCCCGTATCTCTTCTCCCATGATTAGCCGTCCTTTGCGAGATTCATGAATTTTAAGAGTCAAAGAGTAGCGCTCGTCCCAGTACAACAAATCGCCAGAGATGACAACAGACGCACCGATATTTCGGGCGATTTCGACTTCACAAACCCCTTTTATACAACTCGCATCCTTCCCCATATCCGACAGAATTTGTAGCATGTTTTCACGCGATATCAGTTCGTACTGATCTACCGGAAGAGATTCGAGAGCTGCCAAACGAATTTGATCACCGATTTTCAGGAGAATCCCAGCATCGATATTATCTGCTTGCAGGTCCAAAACAGCCAAACGATGTTCTGCTGACCAAGAATTTGGGGTAAAAGAAAGCAGAAATAAAAAGAACAAGCCGAGAGAAGCCATACGGTAACCTTTCAATATTGAAGATAAGAATTAACGGATAACGATATTTATTTCGGATGAAAACAAACGAACTTGAAGTGAGAACCCCCAAATCCAACTTCCTCTTTCACCGAAGAGACACAAGCTTGAAAGACGCATTGTGATATAATTTAGCATGACCATCGTGACCCTTGATAATCGTTGTCGAAAAGAGATACTCGAACTTCTCTTGTCGGATCAATACACCAACTTGTTCCTCATAGATATTCTCATGCGTCGGGGTATCAGCACTCTTGGAAAGGAAAAATGGTGCGCGGTTCGAAGAGAAGGAAATCTAGTCGCTCTTGCCGTATCCTTTGGACGGAGAGGCAAAGGAGGCAAAGCGCGACTCATTGTGCCTTATGGCAATGGTGAAGCCTGCCAGCTTCTCGGAAAACACCACCAAGACCTCGGCGGCAGTAAAATGATTATCGGACCGCGGGAAGCATCTGACTGCATCTTGCAAGGGATGGGAAATCCCAAAACTCGAATCCACTACAACCAGCGTCTCTACGCCTGTACAGAAACCCGACCGGGAGAGTCCATAAAAATTCGCTATGCCACCAAGTCCGATCTCCCGCAGCTCATCGACTTCTCCGCCGAAATGATCAAAGAAGACCTTCTCGAAGATCCCAGGCTCACACGTCCAAAGGAACACATTTCCAGTGTTCAGCATCGCGTGGAAAACCATAAAACCCTTGTTGCCGATCGCGGAGACAAGATTTGTTTTACATTAAATGTCGGAACCTTCTTTCGGATGGGCTGTCAAGTTGGCGGAACATATGTCCCAAAGGAATTTCGCGGTCAAGGTTTATCTGTAAAAGGGATGCGGGCAGCATGCTTAATGCTACTCCAGCGCTGTAATGTTGTAACCTTACATGTTAATGAAGCGAATGAACCTGCGATTCGGTGTTATCATAGCACTGGGTTCCAACCCAATGCCGCCTTTCGATTGAGCGCCCTTACCTAAAGAGAGAATCATGTCTAGCAGAAAGAAACGAATCCAAAAGAGAAATGCTGAGCTCGAACGCGTTCTCAAGCCCTTGGCTCACTTCAAAAATAGTGATCCAAAAGGTAAAAAACGGGGTCCTGTCACCGCTCGGGCCGTACGTAAACACGGGGATCCTCGGTATGCCGATATGCTCGGAGAAGCCCTCTCCAAACAGGGGAAGATCGACCGTGCAACCCATGGATTTCACACCTACCCTGCGGGAATGCATCCCGATTGCGCAAGAATTGTCATTGAGGCATGCCCGGGAGCTGTTCACGATCCTTTCTGTGGTGGCGGTACCGTTCTTGTAGAGTCTATGTTGGCGGGTCGTCAAACCTCTGGTTCAGACTTATCCCCCATCGCCTTACTCGTTAGCGCTGCTCGATGCTCCAGTCCTTCTATGGCTACACCGATGCGATCTGCCGCCAGAAAGATTGCCGCGCAAGCACAACTTCGCATTGAAGTCGAAGTGCATGAAACCCTAGTAGAGTGGTATGAGCCGCATGTTGCACAGGAACTTGGACGTATCCGCGATGAAATACCAAAATACGATGAAGCCGTTCAGCCGTTACTGCGCGCCCTTCTTTCGTGTATTGCCGTGAAGTGCAGCTATCGGAAATCGGACACTTCGAATAAAAGAGAGGTACAACACCGACCCGTCGGGACAACGGCAACCTTATTTCATAAAAAAGCGAGAGAGTTCGGTCGCATGTTGGAAAAAATGCCAGAAGCAACACCCAAGATTTATTTTGGAGATGCTTGTCAGGCTGCACCACCCCACCCGGTTGATCTGATATTGACCTCTCCTCCATACCCGGGCGTATACGACTATTTGCCACTACAACAACTTCGATATCTCTGGCTTGACATCTCCGACACGAAATCAAAACTCGAAATCGGTAGCCGCCGGAACTTCCGTATTAAAGGAAGAAAAGATGCCCTGAAAGAGTGGCATCTCAACACGGACAGATGGATTCAAACACAAGCTCAAAAATTAAACCCCGGCGGCAAAATGGCGATTATCGTCGGGGATGGATTGGTTGGTAACAAGTTGGTCGATGCACTGTTCCCAACCGTGGAAGCCATGAAAAGTGCGGGAATGCGCATTGTGGCACGCGCCAGTGCCGATAGACCGGATCACGCCCGTAACGCAATCCGGATCGAACACCTCGTTCTTGCAGAAAAAGAGTCTGCTTCATGATAAACGCCATCTTGCAAAAGCTCGAACAAGAGCAATTAAAAGTATTGGCGTTCAATCCAAAGCAAATCTGTTTGGAGCACCCAAACCGCGACAAAGAGATTTGGATAAGCCTTAAAAATTTACACAAAGCGCTCAACGAATCCCCCAGTGAGATACAC
>JAYYRF010000846.1:0-4912 GCA_036127535.1 Myxococcota bacterium
AGAAGGCAAACCACAAGAACATCACGCCGAGGCCTGGAAGTGCCATTTTAACATTCTCTGCTGGTTTGTGTATCCACTGCTTTAGGAGGAGAGGTAATATGAGCAGAATGGTGTCGAGTCGATTCAAGACGGCGAAAGCGATCAACAAGTAGATGGCACTGGAAAAGGGCCGCTTTTTGATGATGGTATGCCAACATAAGAGGCCGAATAAAAAAAAGGACAGCGGATTCTCGAGTCCCGACGAACTGTAGTCGATGAAACCCTTGGAGAACAGGAGAAGCGCTATGGGTAAGAGGATAATTCCGGTTTTGAATCCATTCCTTTGCTTCGGTACAAGAAAACAAAGAGAGCCAAAGCTTAGCGCAAAGGACAATCCAATGGCGGCGATGAAAAGATTGCCATGAAGTTTCCACGCCAAATACAGCAAGAGCATCCAACTCGGATGACTAAAAGCCTGCACTCTTTGTCCCGGATTCCAAGAAAGTCCTTCTCCCTGATCCCAATTTTGCAGGACGCGAAAGCTGATATAGCTATCGTCACACAGCCAGGCAGAGTACAGAAATAACCAAGAGAACAATCCCAAAAGGGCGAAGTGGGGAAGTCGATAGAGCAGAAGTCGAGTCACGTTGTTGGATGGTTTTTCGGTCACCGGTTTAGTATAGCACTGTTCTGATATGGCACTTGTATTTTCGCAAAAACACCGGTATCGGGATATTTTCGTTGAAGGAAGTGTATTTGAATGCCTAATTTACCTGGGTAGATTCATTCGCGAGAGCGTACGTCTCGTCCGTAACCGGAGATCGAACGGGTATGCCGAAACCAAAAAGAATCATTTTCGATTTAGCCGAAAGAGCAAAGCGTCTTTCACGCGTTCATGATCCGGCAACCGTTCAGCTTTTGTATTACGGTTTGTTCAGTCTGCGCTGGCTCGCTCAAAAAGATGGTATCGCATTTTCCAAACAAAATGTGCCTTCGCTCTTGCCCACCACATTTCTCAAAGATCGTTTTGCATCTTTGTTATCGAATCCCTCTGCAGCGCTTCAAAGAGAAATTGCGGAGACGATAGCATATCTTCATCGGGTAGACTTACCGGCAATGTCTGCGGTGCAACGAGATCCCATTGTCTATGCATATGAAGACTTTTTGGCGGTGTATCACGGCGAAGAAAAGCGTTCCAAAGGGGTGTACTATACTCCACCCGCAGTGGTTTCGTATATGGTTAATTCCGTTCATAAGCGATTACAAGATGATTTTGGATTGCCCTTGGGCTTGGCTTCTACCCAAACCTGGGCACAGGTAGGAAAACGCCTGAATTGCCCGATTCCAGATGGATACGACCAGCGCGCCTTTGTTCAGATCCTCGATCCAGCAACCGGTACCGGAACATTTCTCAAGGAGGTAATCGAACGAATTCAGCACACGATGCTATCGGTATGGTCATCATGTTCATCGGAAGAGAGAATACAAAAATGGCATCATTATGTACGAGGAGAAGGAGAATATCGTCACCGTGGGCTTCTATCACGTCTTCATGCGATTGAGATATTACCGACCCCCCACTTGATTGCTCATCTACGTATCGCAACGCTTCTGCGAAGTGGACGGGCACTACCCTTTTCCTTTGAGAGTCAAGATAGACTGTCCATTTGGAATCGTAATTTTTTAGATGAAGTGTCTCGGGTAAAAGGATGCAGCGTCATCGTGGGCAATCCACCATACCGCGTGCACAGCACGAACCAAAGCGCATGGATTCAGCGACAGATGCAAGCATACTATCGGGAGCCGAACGGAGAGAAACTACAAGAACGAAACTCCAAGTCGCTCAGCGATGACTACGTCAAATTCATTCGATTGGGGCAGCAGCAGATTGAGGGTTTGGGAGCAGGCCTGCTGGCCTATGTTACGCCGCACGGCTTTATCGATAACCGTACTTTTCGGGGAATGCGCGCTTCTTTATTGCGAACCTTTGATCGAATCGAGTGCGTCGATTTAAACGGCAACATTAAAAAAAGGTCTCGTGCATCAGATGGAACCATGGATCAAAATGTGTTTAATATCGCGCAAGGCATCTCTGTGAATCTTTTTTCAAAGGGTGCGAGCAGAAGCGCCCCTTCCGTACAATATGTAGAGCTTTTGGGATATCGGAAAGAGAAAGAACGCCGTCTCCTGAATGGGGCTTTCGCATTGGAAACCGTAACGCCCCTGCCTCCTTCGTATAATTTTTGCGCCAAGAAGCATGCTCATTCTACAGAATACGAGGATGGGATCAGCATTGATGAGCTCTTCCGGTTCCGAAGTACCGGATTTTCGAGTAAGAACGATTCTTTGTGCATTCATTTGAACCAAGCGACTTTAAATCGATTGCTCGCCGACTTTCGGCAGTTGCCGGTTGATGAATTGCGCAAACGATATTCGACGAAGCGTAAAAGCTGGAGTCTCGAGCGTGCGGTGGCCGATGTGCAAGAGCACGACTCTCCATCGGTTTTGCGCCGAATTCTCTTCCGTCCGTTCGATGAGAGATACACCTTCTTTAGCGGTCGGAGCAACGGATTTCTTGGACGCCCGAGAAGTCGTCTCGCCCAACACTTTGAGCGAGAGGGCAATCTGTGCCTGCTGGCCATCAAAAAATCTCGCAATCGCATCGATCCGTGGGGGCTTGCGTTTGTCTCTTCTCTCTTAATAGCAGAGAGCACGGCGCTTTCCAATTTAGACAATACCTATGGTTTTCCCTTGTTTTGTGCGCAAGATGGTTCTTTGACTCCGAATCTCAATACAGAGGCCGTGGAGCGTCTTCTTTCCGTTTGCAAACTCCGATACGGTACGAAGATGGGAATAGATGAGCATCGGTGCGATCCGTTTGATGTATTTCACTACTGCTATGCGGTTTTACACGATCGCGCGTATCGCGAAAAATTTAAATCTCTCCTGAAAGAAGATTTTCCGCGCGTTTTACGGCCGCAAAACCAAGAATATTTTTGGCAAAGGGTTCGCTGGGGTAAGAGCTTGGTCGACCTGCATCTCTTTCGCTCACCATCCCTTCAAGAGATAGCGGTTGCTTGGGACGATGCGAAAGTACCACGGATCGATACAATTCGGTATCAAGAGCATCCTCTTGGAGAGGGACGGGTGTGGTGCAATGAACACTACGCCATAGATGGTGTGGAATCCGCCGTGTGGAATTTCCAAGTTGGTGATTATCGTCCCGCACAGCGGTGGCTGCAAGATCGAAAAGGGGTGCGCTTGAGCAAAGCGGATCGCATACACTATCAGAAGATCGTTCAGGTGATTCGCGAAACGTTAGCGATTATGGAAGAGATAGAGCGTTGTGGCGATGAATGAAGGTTACGGAATTGGGTGTTCAAAGTCGGTCTCTGGATCTTTGGGCGGCGGTTTGTTCTCCTCTTCCTCCTCTTCCTTCTCTTTGGGTTTTTTCTTTCTTCCGCGAAGGAGGAAGCACACTATAGCATAGGGCGCAACATAGCTTGCGTTTTGGCTCGCCATTAGGCTGGAGTCATATCCGAAAATGGTTACAAAGGACATCCAAGGACTGATAAAGGCGTGCCACAGCCCACTAAAAATTCCTGCGTTTTGATCGATATCGCTCGGCCAGGAGGCCGGTATAAAATGTGGGTTGCTGCTGTCGGTAAAGAAATAACTGAGTGTACCGAAAAAAAGAAGCGTTCCAAAGGTTCTACTCGCCGTTTTGTTCCATTCTTCTTGTTGAGTGAAAGGGAAGGATAAAGCCAATCGGAGTATACTCGAACTGATTCCCACTCCGGTTACAAAGCCGATATCATAGAGATTAGAGTGGTAGAGATCATACAGCGCGGCTCCACCTCCAAATAATTGTTCAAAGAGGTGTTTGTAAAAGAGGAGTCCGTGCACGATGCCGTAAAAGAAACCGACGGCGCTTCCGGAAGTCTCCTCGAGGGGTACAACGCTGGATTCCCCCACACAACCCACGGCGAGCAGCGGGATGAGAATACAAAACCGAAAAAAAGAAGGGTAAATGTTCATTCGAGTCCGCTTGGAAGGTCAAAGTCCACCATAGCATTGTCGAAGATGCAAATCAACGGTGTAATCTTTTCCCGTGCATCAAGCGTATAAAGAGGCGTATTATTCGATGGACATCAAGGTATCACAGTCTGGTACACATAGATCTTGAAAACGAAATTGACCGGCGATCAGGCTCGATATCAGGGTATTGACTTCGATCATGTCCTCTTGAAGAGATGATTGAATCCCCGCAATCCCCACCGCGTACACCGTATTGCTGGGGAAAGCGGAGGGAGGGATTTGAATCTGCTCGATATACTCGGCGGTTTCGTGTTTCACCGCCGCATTTGGGTGAGCGTATTCATAGAGTTCCTCGACAGTTTGGGGGAATTTTTGGTAGGTGATTTCCCCTGTATCTGCTCGGAGTACGATAACGAAAGATTCATAGTATTCTTGATCGGACACGTCGATGGAGAGAGCCTCGGACGTCGGGTGACCCGCCGGTAATGAAAACATAGGGGCGAGTGGGGCTGTAATCCCAATTTGGTGTGTAGTGCCGTTTGAACGCTCTACATCTATGGTTATATATTCACCCGCTGGGTACGGCAGTCCCTCGTTTGCAGAAGCGGTGTATGAACCTTTTGCTTCGCTGGACTCCGGAATGGGGAAGGGGGATATATTGTCGCTCGTCAGTTGGACAACCGCACTGGAAATTGGAGCGGTGTTCATACTTTCGTCAAAGGAGGTAGAAGCGAGGTGCAATGTGATTTGGGCTTCGCTGAGCACGTCGTCCTCCGATAGTGAGAACGTCTCGGATTCGACAACTGGTGTACCCATGTACAGCCCGTCTACAATGAACGGTTTCGAGAAGGAATCCAATTCCCCGACCTTCTGCATTAAAACATCGCAGCCGGTT